>JAIEAS010000136.1 GCA_029071285.1 Clostridia bacterium | reverse complement strand
CTGATTTTACCTAAGGGTAAATGACGAAAAAGGGAGCAAAAGCGGCGGCGCAAATCTGGAAGGACAAGTGCGAATGTGGCTAAACCGCGCCGCCCGCTTTATCCCGAATATATAAGGAGAATGTATGAAAACAAAAAGCAGAAATCTATTGACGGTAATACTTGCGGTATTATGCGCGGCGGCGGTAGCCCTCGGCATAGGCTTTTTACTGCCCAAAGCTGAAAAAATCAACGCTTCGGCAGTTACTATCAGCCCTAGTTATTCACTTATTAATATCGATTCCAGCTATAGTCCGGGACCGTATATCCATGACGGCTATACTTTAGGTAATCAGGCTGGTGAGGGAGCTGCTTCAATCAATTTGACTCAGGGCTATATGCGGTTCAGTATTTCGGTGACAGTTCCTGCATACACAGAGTATACGGTTTCATATGACTTCCGTGTGATGATTGGTCTTAATGGATCTTTCATTAATGGTGGAAGCAATGTTGTTGTTGAAGCTAATCTTTTCCGTTATGAAGACGCAAGCTATTCTACTCGTTGCTCATCCTTGCCCGATTTTAGTAAAACTGCAAGTTTGTGTAATGCAGATAAATTCAGTTTTTCACAGTGCACTGTTAGTAATCTTATTTTTGCGAACAATGACAGCACGTCAAAAGTATTTAAAACTTATTTTTCTTTAGAGGGTGGACCTACGTTCAAGTCGGAGTCCTGTAGGTCAGGCTTTGGTATTGCGCTTAACCCTACCACTTCTACGGCGGTAGTATCAGGCATATCGGAACCCGAGGTGAGGGCTGGCGATGCGTTAACGGTAACTTATGACGGCGACCCTCATACTGTAAATTTTACGTATGCCAAAGAAACTGAAACTGCTGATTTGGACGGAAATATGGTTAAATATAAAGCCTATAATGCCGTACTCGTAACGATTGACGCATTAAACAGCAGCGGAATATCAACCAGTAACTATACTCTTACATGTAGTGACGGGGTTGGCAGTATTACCGCAACCGATGCGGGAACGTATAAAGTAAAATTTAATATAAAAAGCGGCGCAGCATGTGAATGGGGAATGGAAGGCGGCGGCACAGGCGAAAAAACGATAGTATTAACAATAAACAAGAAAGACCCCACAGTAAACCCCGATATTGGCATAGGACCGTTTTACGCCAACAATAGCCTGACTACCGACGTTTCCATAACTACCACTGCGGGCGACACCCCCGGCACGATTGCTTGGGATTCTGGTCAGACCCTTGCGGCAGGTACAAACAACTACGGCTGGACTTTTACGCCCACAGACACAAACAACTATAACAGCCCTAAAACAGGCACTGCGTCTATTACAGTAGCGGGTATAGAAATTGACCATATTACCGCAACCTTTAATCAAGGCTCAAACAAATATTACACTTCAAGCAGTCTGGACGATATGAAGGCGAGGCTTGCCGTAGACAAGGTTTATAACGATAGCACCACGGCAAGACTGGCAGACGCGGACTACTCGCTTGGCGTTGACGGCGGCGGTGCATTAGTTGCGGGCACAAATACTATTCTTGTAACTTATACTTCTTCGTCGTCTGAAACCCCTGGGGCAACAGACTTTACCGATACTTTCACGGTAGAAATTACTGCGGTTGAAATAACTGCAATTACCGCAACCTTTAATCCGGGTTCAAATGACATTTACTTGTCAAACAGCTTAGACTACTTAAATCACTACCTTACCGTAACGGGCACTTATAACGACGGCTCCACGAAAACGCTGACGACCTCGGATTATTCTATTACCGACCCCGCCGCGCTTGCTTTGGGAACGGTTACCGTAACGGTTGCTTCAACCGAGGATAGCAATATTACCGATACCTTTACCGTAAACGTTATTCCCGACATAGTCCCCGTAGCCTTGCCTTTACCCGAAACAAACGCCTATACTTACAGCGGCGAGGAGCTTGACGCGGTCGGCGCGCTTACTACCTTGACAGACGAGCAGGTAGTTAAGTATCTGGACGTATCTGGCACAGCTACGGCAAGAAGAGCGGGCGAGTATACCGCTAAGTTCAAAATCAAGGACGAGTTTATTAACGCGGGCACAGTTAGCTGGGATACTTCTAATTTAAACAGCTTAGACGGCGTAACGGTCAGCTCGGACGGAAATTCCGTTGAGTTCAAGTGGACTATATTAAAAGCCAAAGTAGCTGCAACTTGGGACGAGGAAGAGTGCGTCTGGGTTCCCGTGATAGTGGGCACGCTTGCGGAAACAACCGAGCCAGATTTCTTAACCCAGACTTACACAAACTCGGACGGCAAAGCATTTACAAACAGAAGTAAGCTTGCAGGCGGAAGAACATATCAGGTTACTGCTGCGATAAATGCGAAGTATGCAGATAACTTCGAGCTTGACGAGCCCACGCAAACTCTTATCAACTCGGGCAGTGAAACTTACACTTATACTCCCGAATATAAACCCAGTATATGGGAAAAGATAGTCGCGTTCTTTAAAGCTAACTGGCTTTGGTTCTTAATTGCGCTTGCGGCTATAATACTGCTGATAATAATTATCGTAGTAGCTAAAAAGTGCCACAAGACCAAAGAACAGAAAGAGGAAATCAAAGCTCGGAAAGAAGAGGAGCGCAGGCGCAAGGAAGAGGAAAGACTGCGCCGCGAGGAAGAGCGCAGACTTCAACAGGAACGGCTTGAAGAAGAGCGCAGGCTACAGCGTGAAAAGCTTGAAGCCGAGCGCGAAATGGCAAGAGCAAAGCAGGAAGCCGAGCTTGAAAAAATCCGCGCACAAGCCCAAGCGCAAGCAGGGCTTGCGGGCGCAGGTATGGCAAGTATGGCTATGGCGCAACAGCCCGCACAGCAGATACCGCCCGTACAGCAGGTGCAGTCGGTTGACAACGAACTGTTACGCGAAATGCGCCAGCAGATGGCTGAACTTCGTGCGGACAACAAGGCGACTCAGGCGCAGTTGCAGGCAATGCAGAATTCACAGAATTTACAACAGCAAATGCCTCAACCTATGCAGCAGCCTATGTATCAACAGTACCCGCAGTATCCTATGTATCAACAGCCTATTATGCCGCAGTACGGCGGCAACGATCTGGCAATGGCGAGAATGGAAGCACAGCTCAACGCTATGCAAGCAGAACAGCGCGCAAGGTATGATGCAGAACAGCGTATAGAGCTTGCGGCAATGCGCGCGGAATCGCACGTGGACCGCGACTCGCGCCACAGCGTAGACCTCGCCGCTATGCGCGAGCATATAAACGGGCACAACTACAACCGTGTTCCTGATTACAGTCAGCAGTCGTACAATCAGCCTAACTCAATGGATATGATGGGTGCTTTGGTTGCGGCAACTTTAAGAAATATGGCAAACGGCGAACTCGCGGCAACGCAGTCCGTTCCCGAGCTTCCGCAGAAGACGGAAACGACAACGCCCGCGGCAAAGTATCCTTCCGACGCGGTGATTACAACCACGACGACGGTTGACACTACCAAGAATAAACCTATAAGGCGCGAAGAAGACTTCGACGTTGACGGTTTCTATGATACCTTTGAATAAACTAAAAAAACGCCGCACGGCTTGCCGTGCGGCGTTTTTTATCTTAGTAAAATGAGTTTTTTCTTGGCGCGGGTGATGGCGGTATAAAGCCAGCGGTCTTTATCTTCTTTAAAGGCGTAGCTCTCGTCAAAAACAATCACGTTGTCGTATTCGCTGCCCTGCGCCTTGTGGCAGGAAATGCAATAGCCGTATTCAAATCTGTTCAGCGTAAACGCGCCGACAGGTTCGCCGTTCTCGTCAAATTTTTCAAAGTAATCGCCGTGCTTGTAGATATATCTGTCCTGCGTAAAAATTCCCGTGTCGAACGGAATTGCTTCGGGGCAGAACTCGTCCAGAAAGTCGGGTTTGAACTGCATAAAGCCTATGTCCGTCTTGCTGTCGTAAAAGGGGTCGTGCGCGGTACCGATTATGCCGTTTACGAGGTTGAAGCGGTAGTCGCTGTCAATGTACTGCTCCCAGTTGTTCAGCACGCAAATAAGCTTGTCGCCCGTTTCGGGAAGAGGTCCCAGTCTGCGGAACGAACGCATTTCCGCATTTATCACCGCGCGTGTTTTGTTTATCCCGCATATAATCTGGTCGGCTTTTAAAAAGTAATTTTTCCGCCTTTCGCCCGTAAAAAGCCGTTTGTTAATTACCGCAACGCTTTCGCCGTATTTGCCGTAGGGGATAAACTTTCCCTCGCGTGCCATTTGCGCAAGCTTTATGATAGGATTGTCCTGCTGCTGGCGGACGATTTCCGTCAGAGTGTAGTCGGGCTGTTTTAAAAAGGTGTTCATTCCCTCGACGGGCGGAAGCTGTGCGTTGTCGCCGCAGAGGAGGAGCTTCACGCCGAACTCCAGAAGGTCGAAAAGTACGCTGTCCGAAACCATCGACGCCTCGTCCAACACGATTAGTTTTATTGCCTTGTCGATTGTCTCGCGCCGTTTGAAAAACAGTTTTTCAATTTTAACCGTTTTGCCGTTGATTTCAATTTCTACTTCCTCGGTCATAGACTGGTAAATCAGCCGGTGGAGGGTGGTCGCGTTTATTCCGCCCCTTATAAGCACCGTGGCGGCTTTCCCCGTAGGCGTGACGAAAGCCGCGCTCTCGTCGGGAACGAGCCCAAGCGTTTCGCACACGGTATGCTTTAAAAGAGTGGTCTTGCCCGTGCCCGCGTAGCCCGCAAGCACGAAAATCGGCTTCGTCGAATGTAAAAACCAATCCCCGATTAATTTGTCAGCCGCAATCTGGTCGGCGGTGAGTTCGGTCATACGGTTATTATAACAAACAAACATATGTTTCCGCAAGTGATTAGCATTAAAAAAACAAATTATTTTTAAATTTTGATATTGACTATCGGGCGGGTTGGGTATATAATGG
>JAIEAS010000135.1 GCA_029071285.1 Clostridia bacterium | reverse complement strand
TTTCAAAATTGTCATCAGCCGAATTTCGGAGCGGTGTGAAGTATTATCAGGGGAACCGCAGCCCGCAAGCAAAGGAAAGGGAAGCGCTTGGCTATTCCGCCGCGTGGCTTCACCACAAAGGCAGAAACAAACATCACTTTGAGTACTGGACCGATTATTATTCGGACGGCAGAAGGTTGAACGTGCAAATGCCCGCGAAGTATTTGGCGGAAATGATTTGCGACAGAGTTGCGGCAAGTAAAGTATACCTTAAAAGCAATTATACCGACGGCAGCGCGCTTGAATACTTCGAATCAAAAAGCGACAGAGACGGAATGAACGAGCAAACCTGCGAGCAGCTCCGCTATTTTTTAACGATGCTGAAAGAACACGGCGAAAAGTACACATTTAAAGAACTTAAAAAATTCGTAAAAGCTAATAAGTAAAAAATTGCCGCGCGTAAGTGATTACGCGCGGCTTATAATTTTATTTTGTTCTTGCGATATGAACGTTGTCTTTTTCGCGGCTTCTCAATTCTTTTACGGGATGCTCGCTGTCCTGATAGCGGTAGTCCTTGCCCAACCTTTCAATGGCTTTCTGTATTACGAGGTGTGAAGGGTTCTTTTCGGGGTTGCCAGACATATATTTCTGATAATCGAAAAATCTGTGGCTGTCTGGAATTTTCTTAATTTCCTTATAATCGGGTTTAGCGTCGGTATTGTCGGCGGTGAGCTGAATGGTGCTTTGCAGAACTTTTCTCACGTAATCCTTATTGCCGCCGAGCTTTAAAAGTTTGGGGAACTCGCCCGTGCCGCAGACCGATTCAAAGGTTTTATTTTCAAACTTCTTTAAGAGCTTTGCCGCCGCCTTTAAATGTGAAACTTCCATTTTAAAGTGTTCAGACCAAATCTTTTTAATATACTCGTTCGATTCGTCCTGCATAGCGGAATAGTACAGCCAGCACTCGGTGTACTCGTGCATAACCCATTGTTCAAGCCATGAAAGAGTGGGGTCTTTCAAGCTTTCGTATTGGGTCACGTGCGCTTCCTCAATCATAGCAATTTCGGCGTACAGCTTTCTTCCCAGTTCGTTTTTATACCACTGCGAGATATTCATATAATAGTTCATTGTCTGCTGTTCCGCGGCGGTAATGGTGCTTGCAACCAGCTTAGAATACAAGTCCGCTTTCTGCGCGTTCATATGCGGTTTTACGTCGTCGGCTGGATAGCGGTGCTCGGCAACGGTAGGTCTGCCGGGCATAATCTCGGTAAACTTGCCAACGAGCATATCCGCGTCTTCGTTTTTGTCCATTTTCAAAAGGTTGGCGTAGCGGTAAAGGTGGTCAAAGTCCTCTAAAAGGGCAAAATTCAACGCTTTAATATTGTTTTCGTCCGTTTCGTGCCTTGCGAGTACCGCGGTCAAGTCAACGGCGAGCTGCTCGTATGCAATAGTCGTTTCAAGAATACTTTCGTTGAGCGGCTTTAAGCAAGCAATGCGCTTCTGTTGCTGCTGTTCCTGACGGCGCACGATTGCAAGCGTCGCAAGAATTTCGGGTTCGTCGCAATGGCGCGCAAAGTTATGCATAAACCACTGCGATTCAAACTCCGTGCCGTTCATAAGTATCACGCGCGTTTTGGTGTAAGGTGAAGTTTTTGCTTTATTGTAGCTTTTAGGGTACATTTTTTTGAGCGGTAAAAAACTGTTTTCAAGACTTCTTGATTTTTCATTAATAGGGTTCATAAATTTGCCTCCTGTAAAGTTTTTGTCATTCAATCGGCTTTCTAATCAAAAACAGCAAAAATTTATGCTTGCAATCTTTTTGATAAAGCCTTAAAATGAAGAAGGAGGTGCGCTGATGAAAGATAAATACAAAGTCGTAATAGTCGGCGCAGGTCCCGCGGGGCTTTCCGCCGCGATAAATCTTTTAAAGCTCGGCGAGAGCGATATTTTTGTTATCGAACGCTTTGAATTCCCGAGGTATAAATGTTGCGCGGGTTACGTTACAGCAAAGACCAAGGCGGAGTACAAAAAACTCGGGCTTGACGTAGAAAACTGCAACTATGCTTTAATAAAAGACTTCAATATTTG
>JAIEAS010000134.1 GCA_029071285.1 Clostridia bacterium | reverse complement strand
ATTTAGAGATGCAGAAGAGAATTAATAATCAGCTTTTACCAATGTAAAGTCAGATCCGAGGAAAATTGCAATCATATCGCTGCTGTTTGTCAAAATGCTTTGAGATACAATTTGCTTTTTGCTTGGGTCGGTATTGGTGTCGTAATAGTACCAGGTTTCGTCGCTACTTAAGATTGTAACCGAAACTAATCCGGTACAGCCGTTAAAGGCGTAGCATTCGATGAGTTGAACTTTTTTTGTGATGGTAATCTCACTAAGCGAAGTGCAGTCAATAAAAGCATCGGTTCTGATAACTTCAATGTTTTGACCAAGATTAACTGTGTGCAGTGAAATACAGTTGCTGAATGCGCCGCTGGCAATTTCAGTAACGTTTTGCGGAATAGTTATCTCAGTCAGATTGCTGCAGTTGTTGAATAAATTTTCGGCAATTTTATTTATGCCGTTTGGCAAAGTTACGTTCTCAAATCCGCATCCGTCGAAAGCCGCTTTACCGATTTCCGATACAGAGTCGGGAATAGAGATATTTTTAAGAAGATAGTTGGAGGCAAAAGCTTGTTCTCCGATTGTTGTAGTTCCGCTGTGCAGTATAACGTTTTTAAGCGATCTGCAATAGTAAAATGCGAATTCTTCAATTCTTTCAATTCCGCAGATCTCTATCGTTTCAATGTATTGATTTGTTATACTTGATAAATTTCCAGCAAAAGCACTTTTTTCAATATAAGTTACGGGTTTATTATGATATTGGTTTGGGATTACTATATTCGAAGCTTCATCATGGAATGCTCTTGAGGATAGTCCTGATACACTAAACGATGTAACTGCTGAATCTGTGCGTATTGGTTTGAATTTCAAATAAGCGTAATTATCAACGTCTATGAGGTGACCTTCAATTACGGCATCCTTATATTCAAACTCTGGCTCGTCCCATATAACTTCGCAACCGGTTACAGTATTATAATCTTCGTTGACGGTAGGAAGCGTTATGGTTTGATTTACAATATTGAAAGTAGTGGTGTAAGTGAGATTTGTTTGTGTTTCTAAAACGTCGTCAAACAGAACGAAGCTTGCAGTATATTCGATAGGAGTATATTCGGCATTTACGGTTATTTCTCTATCGTCACCGAATTCAAGGGTGTAATCTTCCCATTTGGCATTGAAACCCGGTTTATCGGGAATATCTGGTTCGGTTATCTCAAGATTTTCTGCGTCATATTCAACTACTTTAACTACGCTCTGGTCAATTTTAAATACGATACGGTAAGGAATTAATTCGTACACCGCATGAACTTGAATATCAGGCTCTTGCAGTAATTCGAAATTTTCCCATGAAGCAGTATAACCGGGTTTTTCGGGAATTTCCGGTTTCTCGATACTGTCGATATTTACAATAGTGGCATAAATTGTTTCAACTATTTCATTGTCGGCGATATAGTCAATTTTATAATTAATAAGCTCGGCACCAAGATGTACGTTTTGTACTAC
>JAIEAS010000133.1 GCA_029071285.1 Clostridia bacterium | reverse complement strand
GCTAAAAAATCTTTATAATTTAAATTTAAGGCTTTTTTATAAGTCTTAATTTTTTATATGATACTGAGTGCTAAAACACATCCCGTAATAAAAACGGTAAAATCGCTCGCGGACAAAAAATTCAGGCAAAGCCTCGGGCAGTATCTGGTAGAAGGCGTAAAAAGCGTTGAAGAGTGCATTTCCGCAGGCTGCAAAATCGATAAAATAATCTGTACCGAAAAATGGCAGGACAGATTTCCCGACGCGGTTTTGGCCTCGGACGAGCTTTTTAAAAGTATTTCAACAGAGCAAACACCGCAGGGAGTAATTGCTGTCGTAGAAATTCCGAAAGCGCAATTAAAAGCCCCCGAGGGCGACTGTCTTTTGCTTGACTGCTTGCAGGACCCCGGAAATCTGGGCACGGTCATCCGCACGGCAAACGCCGCGGGTTATGAAGAAATTTATCTCATAAACTGCACCGACCCGTATTCCCCCAAAGCCGTCCGCGCGAGTATGGGCGGGGTTTTCCGGGTAACGCTTTACCGCTCGACCTGTGAAGAAATTTTCACCGCCCTGAGCGGCGTTCCGCTTATCTGCGCGGATATGAACGGCGAGGATATTTTCAAATTCAACCCGCCCGAAAAATTCTGCCTTTGCATAGGTAACGAGGGCTCGGGAATTTCCGACGAAGTTTCCGCCCGCGCTGATTTCACCGTAAAAATTCCAATGCGCGCCACTTGCGAAAGTTTAAACGCCGCAGTTTCCGCGGGCATAGCAATGTATGCGCTGAAAAATCACAAATAAAGAGGTATAAATATGTCAGGACATTCAAAATGGCACAACATAGCGGCAAAAAAGGGTAAGACAGACGCTGCCCGCGGTGCAATTTTCACCAAACTCGGCAGAGAGCTTGCCGTTGCTGCAAAAAACAATCCCAATCCCGATACCAACTCCAAGCTTGCGGACGTAATTGCAAAAGCTAAAGCCGCAAATATGCCCAACGATAATATAAAGCGTTCAATCGCAAAAGCGGCGGGCGAGCTTGGCGACAAAGAATACAAAGAACTGACCTACGAGGGCTACGGCGTTGCAGGTTCGGCTGTAATAATCAACACCCTTACCGACAACGTGAACAGAACCGCAGGCGACGTTCGTTCGGCAATGTCAAAGTGCGGCGGACAGATGGGCGCAACTGGTTGCGTTTCATATATGTTCGACTCGAAGGGCGTAATCGTTATCGAACGCACCGTGGCTTTGGACGAGGACACTATTATGGAATACTGCCTCGAAGCCGAAGCAGACGATTTTACGACCCTTGACGACTGTTACGAGATTTACACCGCGCCCGAAAAATTTTCTACCGCGCGCAAGTACTTTGAAAGTAAAAACGTAACTTTCTTAGAGGCAGCAGTTAAAATGGTTCCCCAAAACTACGTAACTTTGGACAGCGACAAGCTTGAAACCTTCAAAAAAATGCTGGACAAGCTTGAAGAGCTTGACGACGTTCAGGAAGTTTTCCACAACGTAGACCTTCCCGACGAAGAGTAATTTTAATTTAATAATAGCTTTAAGCGCCCGCGCGGCATTGCCGCGCGGGTGCTTTTTTATGTTTAAAAATCGCCGACCGCCCCGTCATTTCGAGCGCAGTAAGCCACGGGTGTCATACTGAGCGGAGCCGAATGTATCTACCCGTGGCTTCGGTA
>JAIEAS010000132.1 GCA_029071285.1 Clostridia bacterium | reverse complement strand
CATAAATGTAGCATTGAAAACCTTCAGATTCGCAGTTAAAGTTAACGGTGTAAAAAATAAATATAATGATATAATTTCTATTACAAAAATAAAAATCTAAAAAGAAAACCTGAATTTAGCATAAAAAGGAGATCGTGGGTTGCGGACTCCTTTTGGCTTTTTGACGACAAAACAATCTAAAAATTAACGATGTTTTTGAGAGATTAGTTTGAAAATTTTTGGGGCACGTTTGGGGCACGAATGTATTGAATGTGCATAAACGTATAAAATGCCCTAAAAAAGTAGTTGACAAGGCGTTTTTTGCCCTATATAATGAATATAAAATTTAAAGTTATTCTTTGGGGCGGGGTGAAATTCCCCACCGGTGGTAAAGTCCACGAAGAGCGCGAATTTGCGTTCCCGAATCGGTGAAATTCCGATACCGACGGTACAGTCCGGATGAAAAAAGAATTTTAAAGCGTTAAACCGTTTTATTCCGCTCCGAAAATTTCGGGGCGGTTTTTTTCAGAGAATACTTTAAAAATAAATTTTAAGGAGTTCTTTATGGAACAGAACGGCGGTAAATTTTTCAATCCTGCGCGCATAGCCGCGATAGCTATGTTTTCGGCGCTGGCGGGGATATTGTACATATTCAATTTCCCTATGCCGTTTGCATTTCCGGGTTTTCTGGAATTTAAGTTTTCGGACATACCCGTGCTTATCGGCTCTTTTGCGCTCGGTCCCGTATCGGGCGCGATAATCGTAGTAGTGCAGATACTTATTAAACTTGTTTTCACCGGAACGAGTACGGCATTCGTCGGCGAACTTTCGGACCTTTTGACCTGCTGCGCGTTTTCGGTTACGGCGGGACTTATTTACAGCAAAAAAAGAACCTTTAAGGGCGCGCTTATTGCAATAGCTTCGGGAATGGCGGCGGAAGTTGCAGTAGCTCTTCTTGCAAACCGTTTTATTCTCGTTCCCTTTTTTGTGAAGCAGTACGGCTGGAGCGCGATAATCGGAATGATGCTTAAACTCTTTCCCGAGTGTACCGAGCAGAACTTTTACAACTACTATTTATGGGTTTCGGTACTGCCGTTTAATCTGCTGCGCTGCATAGTCGCGGCTTTGGTTACCCTGCCCGTCTATAAGCGGATATCCGTAATACTCAACAAGTTTAACGACAAAATCACGCCCAAAGACGACGGCGACGGAAAAAAGGCGAAGAGGGTCAACCTTGCGGTTATTCTGACCTTCGCGGGGCTGGTGGCTCTGCTTATTACTTTTGCGCTTTTGAGATATTTCGTATTTTAAAAAGCGACTGAATAGTCTGAAAATTGTGCTTGATTTAAGGAGTGTTTTAACACTCCTTATTTTTCCATTTGACGGCTTTTTATTGACAGCGTATGCGTGGCGTGATAAAATAAACTCGTATAACTATATAATAGAGTATTATACCCGCGCGCGCGAAAAAAGGTTGATTTTATGCGCCGACTGTGGTATAGTACGTATGCGACACAATTCAATAGCCCATACTATGGAGTACTATTTGCCAATAAGTACTTCACTTTATCTCATAGTATGGGAATTGTGTCGCAACGATGTGGAGTGTACTTTTGGGTGCGTTCCGTATCGGAGCGCACTTTTTTTATCGCTTGAAAAGGAGGTAGGCGGAATGGTCGTCTGGTCGATAGTGCTTGTTATTCTTGTCGGTTTATTCGTTTTTGCGCACGCGTTCGTTCTGCCGAAAGCCTTTTTGCGCACCGACTTCGGAAAACTGCCCGTAACGGGACGCGGCGTCAAGAGCGTGGAGGGCGAAAGCGGAACCTCTATGGTCTACGAGCCCGACGCTAAAATTTCAAAGTACGTAAAGCGGTACGTTCTGTCCGAGCGGGACGGAAATAAATTTCTGCAGTGCAAAATCGACGAAAAAGTAAAGTATATCGATT
>JAIEAS010000131.1 GCA_029071285.1 Clostridia bacterium | reverse complement strand
TAAGTTCTCGGTACAGAATAGAGGTCGAACTCCTGCTCTATATCGAACTCCGACTCGTCGTCAAAGGCGGCAAGCTTGGATATGGAAACCTCAAAAGCTGTCATAGTAACGAAGCTTTCGTCCGCCTGCTTTTTCTGATACTCGCGGCTCTGAATTCTGCCAGACAGCGCAACTCTGTCGCCGACAGCCAGATTTCTTACAAACCTTGCGTTCCGCCCCCACGCGATTGCGGGGATATAGTCCGACTTGTTGTAGCTTCTGTTCACCGCAATCAGCAAATCGGCAATTTCGCGGTTAAAAGGCGTCGTGCGGTACACGGGCGGTTTGCAGATATAGCCCGAAAGAATTATGGAATTGGGGTTTTTACCCGGCTGAGAATCGAGCAGCTCGCGTATAAATACGGTCAGCATAAGCCTTGATTTTCCGCCCTCGAGCTTGTTGTACGAGCGGAACTGTCCCAACGCGCAAATGGTGTTGCCGGGCTTCATATCCTCGGTCATAATGCGCTCGGACACGGTCACGGGCAAAACGTCCGCCTGACCCGAAAGGCGCATAACCTTTACGTAAAACTCGTAAAACCCTTCGCCGTACACTTCGTGAGAAAAAACCGCATCGGAAACTATCTCGCCGTAAATATACACCCTGTTGTTCTTCTCTGTGTTGTAATTCATATTTGCCTCCATAAAAAGTTTTTCCCTGTAAATTTTTGAGCTAAGCGGATGATTTCGCCGCGGGCACCTGTCTGCCCGTGCTGTCTATCGTGTAACTGTCGCGGTAAATCAACTCGCCTATCGGGACGAACGAGTAGCCCCTGTTTTTAAGAGTTTCAAGTATAATAGGCACGGCTTCGGCTGTATGAAGTCCGTTGTTGTGCATAAGAATTATCGAGCCGCTCTGAACGCGGTTTATGACGCGCATTGCGAT
Organism: Clostridia bacterium; assembly: GCA_029071285.1. GTDB lineage: Bacteria > Bacillota > Clostridia > Christensenellales > Borkfalkiaceae > Coproplasma. The sequence goes on along the minus strand of JAIEAS010000131.1, from coordinate 1,170 downwards.
ATCGCTAGCAGACAGGTCTTTCCAGTCGAGGCTGTCTACGTCCCACTGAATTGTGTAATACCCCAGCTCCGACGCGGTTCTTACAAGCTCGTCGTCGTAATCGCCGTAGGGCGGGCGGAACAGCTCCACCTTTTTGCCCGTGATATTTTCAATCGCCGCGGACGAGGTTGAAAGCTCGGCTTTTATCTCCTCCGCGTTCTGCTTGCTCATATACGAATGTGTTGACGAGTGCGTTCCGATTTCGTTGCCGCCCGCGTCGATTTTCTGGACGTATTCGGGGTACTTCTCCGTCCAGAACTGCACCATAAAGAAAGTGGCGCGGACGTTGCTGACCCTCAGAGCGTTTAAAATATCGTCGGTGTATTCGGTGCCCCACGCGCAGTCGAACGAAATGGAAACGACTTTGTCGTCCCTGTCCACGCAGTAAATGGGAATAAGTCTCGGCGTGTTGCCGAAGTAAACGGCGTATGCGCCCGTGAAGTACGCGGTGGTCGAAAGTACGGCAATAAGCGCCGCCGCAATCGAAAGTATTACTAAGTTTTTAAGTTTAAGAACCCGAACCAATCTTCTCTCCGATTATAATTAATAATGTGCGGCAAATATTGAGTTTCTTTGTCTAAAAAACACCGATTTTAAGGAAAGTATTTGCCGTCCTCTCAATTAATTTATTGCGACAGGACAAGAAATATGAAAGCAAGCAATAAAAAAACCGCCCCGCGTTCGTTGAACGCGGGGCGGTTATAAATTATTATTCGGTTTTTTGCTCTTCCTCGGGCGGATTATCTTCGGGTTGGTTTTCCTCGGGATTTTCGGAATAAGGGTTGACGTGGACTGTAACGTGCTTGACGAGCGGGAAATTTTGTTCTATGCCCGTATGCACACGTTCGGCAATGTCGTGCGCGTCGTGCAGGGGCAGCTCGCTGTCGCACGAAATTTCGGCAATGACGTAAATACGGTTGCCGAAAAGTCTTGTCAGAAGGCTGTCAAGCCGCTTCACTCCCTCGCAGGATAAAATAAAATCGCGTATCTCGTTTTCGGTCTTTTCGTCGCACGCATGGTCGGTCATTTTTCTGACCGCGTCGATAAAAATTTCTACCGCCGCCTTTAAAATCAGAATACATATAACAAGGCTTGCGACAGAGTCCAGAATCAGCACGCCGAACATTGCTC
>JAIEAS010000130.1 GCA_029071285.1 Clostridia bacterium | reverse complement strand
AATCATTTTTACAAAAAAATCAACCTATTAATTAAACATTATTTCTTTAACTGTATCAGGTGCAGAGACTAATAAAAAAATGTGCCCCGCGGCAAAGCCGCGGGGCGCTTAATTTATTCTTCAAAAAGTAAATCGGGTAAAGAGATAAACTCGGGCAGTTTGTCTTTAAAAGAGTGGTCGGCGCCCTGAACAATTTGCTTTGATAAATTATCTCTGACGGGCAGCATATTCAGCCACTTTGCGTTAGGGTCCAGCTCGCCCGACGCGATAAAAATTTTGCCGCCGAATTTTAAAACGCCCTCTTTGGTTCTGTGATAATTGTAATTCAATACGGGGTTTACAGCCAGAATTTTTTTAATTTGCGGATATAAGTGCGAGTACCACAGCGCGAGGCTTGCGCCCGCGGAATTGCCCGAAACGTAAACTGTTTCCGCCTTTGTAAGCGTAAGCACGTGGTTTACCGCCTCGGAAAAAACTTCCTGAGGACGCTCCCAACAATCTTCGGGAACGCCTGCAACGAATACCGAAAACCCGTATTTCTGCACTGCGTTTTCGGCAATTTTAACGTATTTATTTTCGCCGCCTTTCGTGTTTCCGCCGAGTCCCGTAAAAATCAGAAGGCAGTCCCCGCCTGCGGGGTAAAAATCAATTTTCATAAGGTGTTATCCGAATTTTTACAGCTTATATAAATATGCGTCACGCCGAACAAGACGGAAAAAGCAATTAAAGGGATATAACCCAAAACCACGCCGCTGAACACAAAAATACAGGGCGGCAGAATGGAGAGGGAGAGGGCTTTTAATTTGCCGCTTCTGTTCCAACAAACAATCCAAAATACAAGGTACGCCAGACACAGTCCGCCGTTTACGCCCAGATAGACCGCCAGCGCGTGATTGAACCAAAAACCGAAATAGGTGTGGGGGATATTGAATACCATTAAAGCGAAGCAGGCGTATCTGCCTGTCTGTTCAAGAACGCCAACCGCTTTGTTTTGATAATTTTCCTGAATTTCGTTTTTGTGCTTTGCGGCGTAGACGATATTGGGAATCATAATGACCGCCATAATGGCAAGTCCGTAATAGTTATACCAGTCCATAATTACGAGTGCAAAATCTCACATTTTATTACGGTCGCATCCGCTTTTTTGATAACGACAATATCTTTTCCGCCGTCGCACGATTTGTAGATTAGCAGTTCGTCGTTTTCGTACGACTGGCTTACGTAGCAAACCTCGATTTCCTTCACGGGGCTTTCCGAAAGCTCCCGAACGGAATAGGTGTTGAGTATAAACCGCAGATATTCCACGTTGTTGGTGTGGTGGCTGAAATCGATGTTTGTTGAACGCACGGTCACGCTTTCGGTTTGGGTAAGAGGCGTATCGTCAAATTTGGTAAATACGACTTCAACGAGCGAAGGGTATTTTACGAAAGTTTCGTCCAAGCCGACGGTGGAAGTTTTTCTGATTTTCCCCGTTTCTAAATCGAGCGCGCAAAGCTCAACTTTAGAGTACGCGACGATTTCGTTCTGCGCGTTCTTGATTGCCGTTTCCACGTTCAGCTTTACGAGCGAAAACGAGGTTATAAAGCACTCGGCGGTAAAAGTTTCGCCCCAAGCCAACGGCTGCAAAAACTTAATGCGGTTTTTTGCGAAAACCCACATTGCGTTGTAGAGCTTTTTAACCGTTAAGCCGTCGATTTTCAGTTGCACCATCATTTCGGTTACGGCGTTTTCAACTATCCTGAACGCGCCGA
>JAIEAS010000013.1 GCA_029071285.1 Clostridia bacterium | reverse complement strand
GAAGCAATCCAGAAGCAAAGCACTTAAAATGAGCGTACGGTCTGGATTGCCGCGGTCGCGTTGCTCCCTCGCAATGACGAAGAGGCGGAATGACAAAAGGGGCAAATAATTAAGACCACGTCATCTGATTTTACCTAAGGGTAAATGAAAGAGAGGGAACAAAAAAGCGGCGGCGCAAAATCTTAAAGGACAAGTGCGAATGTGGAAAACCGCGCCGCCCGCTTAATCCCGAATAATGTGTGTCACCCTGCCCGAGCGTAGCGAAGGTTTGCGCACCTTAGTGTTAAAAATTATACTATTGCGCAAAGCGTTAGCCGAAGGGTCCCCACGGTGACTGGGTAGTTGGGGGATTCCTCGACAAGCTCGGAATGACAAATAGGAGATTAACTATGAAAACAAAAAACAGAAATCTATTGACGGTAATTTTAGCCTTGCTTTGCACAGTAGCGGTTGCTATCGGCGTAAGTTTTGCTTTACCTGAAAAGGAAAGTATTACCGCAGACGCAACTGCAATCCCGATAAGGAAATCTACGTTTTCCGACACGTTTTCGGGTCAAAGTGTTGGTGGGTATGATTTACATCCTGCACGGTCTTTGTCGGATTTCGCGGGAGCAGATCCTACTTACGGAAGTTGTAGCTTTGGCGGCGGAGCAGGGACAATGTCGGCATCGGGAGCAATGCCTCTGACTGCTCATCATAGTGTTGCATATTATATATCGTTTAAAGCCGAAATCAAAGTACCTAAATATACTCAATATAAAGTAACGTATAAATTTGATATTGATGTTTCCGGGTCGACTTCTGGTAATACTAACCCTAAAGCCGGTGTAGAAATACTTTATTTCGGTAATTCGGAAAGCGGCGGCAGTGATAAATCTTCAACTGTAAGCTTCTCTTATAATATGGGTGCTACAGACAGTATAGGAAATGCGCAATGTTCAGTAAAAGGGGGAGGTTCTGCAGGTGGTACAGTTTTTACTCCAGAAATAACCTATACAAATAACACAAGTGTTGACAAAACTTGTACCGCTTATTTTGGCTTTTATTGTAACGGTACTTGTGCTGGCAATGGTGGTAAAATTCAGTATATCGCTAATGTTAATGGTAGTGAAAAGGTCACTACCGAAAAACTTTCGGTAACGGTTGATAAAACCACAGACGAATACGATGATTCTACAGGAAACACATTTACCTTTACGTACGATAAAAATAAGGTAACGCTTGATTCTTTAACTTATACTGATACCGCAGGGTCATCAAGCGCTCTGAGTAACACCTTAGATTCGGCAGGTAAATGCACGTTAACTGACGGCGCAGGCACTTACAGTTTTGTTTTTGATATTATAAACGGCGGAGCATGGAACAATGACCCGGATAATCTCGACCAAAGTACTTACACAATTACCGTAACAATAACTCCCAAAAAACTTGACGTACCCACAATAACAGTGCCGCAGGAGTATTCGGGCAGTGCATTGACTTTCGTACTGGCGGACTTTAATTCGGGTACAAATATAAGTATGGACGGCGTAACTCCGCCTACAGGCTGTACGGTAACGGGTGCAGGCGGCGCGGCGCTTACCGACACCACGGGCACCTTTGAGGCAACCAACGTTGGTAAGTACACCGTTTCATTGAGCCTGCGCGACACCGCAAACTATATGTGGTCGGACGGCACCATAACATCAAAGACCGTAGATTTTGAAATAACGCAAAAAGAGCTTTTATCAGTTGCACCCATAAGTTCAAAAGTAAACAGCATAGGCGGAGCGGAGTGGAAGTACGGCGACAGCACCGTTACCGTAACAATTACTGACAACCGAGCCACGGGCGAAGTATTAGATTTGTTTATCTACTATGACAATAAATCTTACACCCTTACGGGTACAACCGTCGGAAACGTTACAACTGTAACAATGCCTTCGGATATTGCCGTTGGCACGCATACTTTTTACGTGGAACTAAACGGAACTGCGGGTGACAACGCAAACTATAAGATTACCAAAAACAACACGCTCAGTTTTGTAGTAACGTCTGCCACAATAGACCCGAGCACTTACGGCTGGACTTATACCAAAGACGGCACGGCGGGCGGCACTATTACAGACGGTACTAAGCTTCCGTTTGAACTGAAAGCAGGCAGCACGGTAGATGGCGTTAAGTACGAGGTTTCCATACAGATACCTGCGTCGGACACAACTACGGTGGTAGTGGATACTGCAAAATATTCGGGCGGTTATCAGGTGCACAGCGGCGATAAAGTCGGGAAGTATAAGACGGTTGTTGCGCTTAAATCAACAGACCCCACGTTTGAGTTTGACGTCAGCGGCGTTAAGCAATCAACCATAGAAGTTGAGCTTAACTGGGAGATTAAAAAAGGCGACTTCGATTTAAGTGGCGTTATATGGGAGTATACAACCAACAACGGAGCAAGCTGGGCGGATTACGACCCCGCAGCCCCGCCGCAGTATAACGACGGAAATTACGTAACCGTGCGCGTAAAGTCGGGTTCACTGCCTTTGGGCTTAACTCTGGACGGTATGTACACCGGCGACGGCGAACGCATCGTCGGTAATTATACGGCAACAATATCGTCTTCAGACTTGGTGTACAACACTGATAACTTCAACGCACCCGATACAAGCAAGTTAATTCTCAACTGGGAGATTGCAAAGAAGAACCTTTTCACTGCTTTTACCAACAGCAGAGAGCCTTATGCTAACGCAAATTATTCGGGTAATATAATAATTAAAAAACTCAAATTTTCCGATACAAAGTATGAGAACTACGTTGAGTATAAGTACTATGATTTGCGTACGGGACTGGAAGTAACTCTTGACCAAATCAAGAATGATACCGACCCCACGGACGAAAAGAAGTATAAAGTAGAAGCGTATATCAAACCTGCGTATGACACGAACTATGAGGTTCTGGACAACGGCGCAACTCCTCAGGACCAGTTCAAAACGGGCAGTAAGAACCTGCTTGCAACCGCAACCGTAGACGGCAAGGACGGTTCAACGCCCATAACCGTTGAGTACGACGGCAACGACCATTACGACCTTTCCGTTATAAAAGTAGTAGGCGACGACGGACTGACTATTACGGACTACACCGTAACCTATTACAAGGGTAAAACCCCCGTAGCGGGTAACGAACTTGCCGCGGGCGAACTTCCCAAAGACGCGGGCGATTACTGCATTGAAATAATTCTCGGACCGATAGCATCGGCAGGTTATATTCTCGGCGACGACTGGTTCACCGTAACGGTAGAGGCAAAGGGAATAGCAATTCCCACGCTCGACACAATAACCTTCAACGGTAAAGAACAGAACTTTGTCGACTTCCTTTCTGGTGACGACTGGAACACTTACGGTCCCGCGGGTAAGGACATTATAAAAGTAGACGGCAAACTTTCGGACAGAAACGTGAGCGCGGGCAATTATTCCACTACGCTTACAATTACCGATACCAACTATAAGTGGATTTATCCCTCGTCAAAGAGTGTGGCTAAATACAGCCGTGCGGTGGGCGAATATAAAGTTACGGGCGACGACGTTGTTGCGACCTATAACTGGAATCTTACTCCGCTTATCGTTGACACCACGAATATGTGGAGCAAGGGCAAGAACGGCGCAACGCTTAACCTGCCTCAGAATATCCGCGACTTTATTGCGGGCGGAACACTTGAAGTAGGCTACCGCTATTACGACAGCGACGGCAACTTTATCGAAGAACCCGAGCTTAAAGGCGGACGCTCATTCAAGGTTGAAGCGGTATTCGCGGGCGACGACGCGGAGAGGAATATACAGTTCCTTACCGGCGACAATGAGTTCGGCGCGGTTTCAAAAGGAATAGACTATACCGTACCCACGAACGGCGCGGCGGCGTTCTTCGGAAACGTAAAAGAGGCTTTGGCTAAGAGCTATCTCGGCTTGCCTCTCTGGTGCTGGCTTCTGATTGCTTTGGCGGTTTTGATACTGCTGATAATTATTATCGTAGTAGCTTGCAAACGCAGAAAGAGCAAGGAAGAAAAAGAGAAAATCAAGGCTCGCAAGGAAGAAGAGCGTTTGCGCAAAGAGGAAGAAAGACAGCGCCGCGAGGAAGAACGCGCCGAGGAAAAGAGGCGCAGAGAAGAACAGCTCGAACACGAGCGCGAGCTTGCAAAAGCTAAGCAGGAAGCCGAGCTTGAAAAAATCCGTGCTCAGGCACAGGCGGCGGCAGGCGCAGGTATGGCAAGTATGGCCGTACAACAGCAGCCTCAGCAGCAACAGGCAATGCCTGTATCGCCTCAGCCTGTTCAGCAGGTTCAGAGCGTTGATAACGAGCTGTTAAAGGAAATGCGCCAGCAAATGGCTGAACTTCGCGCAGACAACAAGGCGACTCAGGCGCAGTTACAGGCAATGCAGAACTCGCAGAATAATCAGGCAATGCCTCAGCCTATGCAGTATCAGCAGCCCATGTATCAACAGCCTATGTACCCGCAGTATCAGCAAATGCCGATGCAAATGCCTATGCCTCAATACGGCGGCGACCCGACTTTGGCAAGGCTCGAAGCACAGCTCAACGCAATGCAGGCGGAGCAAAGGGCAAGATACGACGCTGAACAGCGTATAGAGCTTGCGGCAATGCGAGCAGAACAGCACGTAGACCGTGATTCCCGCCACAGCGTTGACCTCGCTGCAATGCGCGAGCATATCAACGGCTATAACTATAACCGTATACCCGATTACAGCAATCAGGGCTATAATAACCAGCCTCAGCCTAATTCAGTAGAGGCGTTGGGCGCAATAGTTGCGGCGGCGTTGAAGAATATCAACGCACCTGCACAGCCCGTAGCGGAGCTTCCTCAACAGACCGAAGCTTCCGCGCCGTCCGAAGTGAAGTATCCTTCCGACGCGGTGATTACAACCACCACGACGGTTGATACTACCAAGAATAAGCCCATACGGCGCGAAGAGGACGACGGCAGAATTTTCGATAGCGACGGCTTCTACGACAATTTCGAGTAATCGGTCAACTTAATCAAACGATAAGCC
>JAIEAS010000129.1 GCA_029071285.1 Clostridia bacterium | reverse complement strand
GCATAATACTTTAAAAAATAATATCACCTTAAATTTAACAGCCCCGCGGCGTGCGCCGCCGGGCTGTTAATAATTATTGCTTTTTACCGTCTTTTTTAAGCTGTTCGGGAATGAGCAGACTGCCGTCGGGATTGACGATTGCGGCTGTATTTTTAAGTCCCGCAATGTACGCGACGTACTGTTCTTCCGTAAGTTTTGCTATTTTGTTCTTCTTTTTGCCCATAAAAAAACCTCCGTACGGGTCTGTAATTATTATTGTCGCAAGCCCGTTTTTTATACCTGATTTTCAAATTGCCCCCCATATATGCCCGATTTAACCGCATTTTTTCAAAAATTTACCAAAAAAAAGCCGTCATTTGTATTTACTTTTCATATAAATTGGTGTAAACTACTATAAGAGAATTTGTTTTCTATACTTTTTCTTTGCTCGGTAAGGGTAATACATAAGAGGTGCAATATGGCAATAGGAAGAAACAACGGCCCCGTCGGCGGCGACGAAAGCAACGTTCCCAAGAAAGCGGACGTCATCTTAAGGGCAAACCAGGCGATAGCCAACAAGCAGGACGAGTTAATCAAGCAGAACAAGATTAACAACACCCGCGTTGAGGCTATGCTTGAAAATTTCAATAAAGGCTTAAAGGAAACTTCGGAAGCCGCAAGACAGAACGGCGAGCTCGTTAAACAGCTTCAGAGCGAAAACCAGACTTTAAAGCAGGAGCTTTTATACATCGCGAAGCAGAACGAGAATATTTACGCGGGTCTTGCCGAGAGAATATCCGAGCTTTTCGAATCCGCAAAAAAGCGTGAGGACGCACTTGCCGAGCTTACCGACAAGGTGAACGACGTCTGCGAGCAGATAAGGCAGAACAAGGACGAGCGTTACGCACTCAACGAAAGGCTTACCGTTCTTACGGAAGAATCCAGCCGCGGCGGCGATATGGACGAGCTTATGTTAAAGCTCAACGAAATCTCCGACCGTCTTAAAAACGCCGAGGACAACTACGGCGAAATTTCCGAAAAAATCGAGCACATTCATATCACTGCCGAAGAGGGCGTTGAAACCGTGCAGATTGACGACGCGTTCTATACGGGCATTTCAGACAAGATTTCGGATATCGCCGAGCAGGTTAAAAACAACGAAACCGCCTGCCGCGACATAGCATACAAAATGGAGGATGTCTGCGACGGCGCAAAGCGCAGCGAGGACGTTTACAACGAACTTTCCTCAAGGCTCACCGAGCTTTCCGAGCAGTCCAGACGCAGCGAAACCGCGTATACCACTCTTTCGGACAAGCTTGACGCAGTTTCCGTAAGAGTTCAGCTCTACGGCGAAGAGAGCGCAAGAGCGGCGGCTGCGGCGGCGCAGTCGGCAAACAATGCGGCTCCCAATCCCGTGCCGTTCCCCACTTTCGTCAAAGAGGACGTGGACTACGACAAGCTCGCGCAGAAGGTTGCCGACCTCGTTTCGGCGCGCGAAGTTATTTCACCCGATTACATCGCTTCAAAGGTTGCGGAACAGATTATCATTCCCGTGCCCGAAGCGGATTCAACCAACGTCAACATCAAGCTTGACGAGGGCAATATTGCAAGACAGGTTGCTGACTATCTCAACCTCAACGGTCTTAGCACCAACGTAACGGTCGACGAGCAGAAAATTGCCGAGCACGTTGCCGATCTCATTAACGTCAACGGCATAAAGGTCGTTGCGGAAGAGCACGCCCAGCCCGAGCCTCAGACTTTTACCCCCGTATTCGACGAAGAAGAGCTTGCCGACAGAATCGCTCTGAAGGTCGGAAGCCTCAAATCCGAGGACTTCGAAATTCTCGTCGACGACAACGGCTGTACTTCCATTTCGAAAGCCATTGCGGATAAACTCGACTACGCGGCTATTTCGGACGCGGTTGCGGATAAACTCCGCTACGCGCTCGACCTCGCTCAGGCGGAAGAACCCGACTACGAGGAAATGGCTGCGCACATCAGCGAAAAGATTACGGTTGCCGGCATAAACGAAGACGCGATTGCGGACAAAGCCGCGGCAGTGCTTTCAAACTATCTGCCCGACTTCGATATGGACGAAATTTCCGCAAAGGTTACCGACGCGGTTATAGACGTACTCAACGCGCAGTTTGCCAACCAGCCGGTTAATAACCCCGCTCCCGTAGACAGCGATATCGTAGTGGACGAGGACGGCGTTTCGCGTATGTCTTCTATCGTAGTGGAAGAAATCGAAAAGAGCACGGACGAGCGCTTCAACGCGATTGAAAGCTCGGTTGCCGAACTTAAAGAACTTATCGTCAACGGCGGCGGCATAGAGAGCGTTGAATTTTCCGACAACGGCGAAACCACCGAACGCCTCAACAGCATTGAGGACTCTATTGCAGAACTCAAAGGTATGCTTCAGGACGGCGTAAACGCAAATACCGACGACGTTGCGGAAGAGCGCTTCAACAGCATTGACGAAGCTATCGCAGAACTTAAAGGAATGTTGCAGGAGGGCGTAAACGCGAACACCGACGGTGTTGCGGAAGAGCGCCTCAACAGCATTGACGAAGCTATCGCAGAACTTAAAGGAATGCTTCAGGACGGCGTGAACGCCAACACCGACGGCGCTACGGAAGAGCGTCTCAACAGCATCGACGAGGCTATTGCCGAAGTTAAGGAAATGCTTGAAAACGGCGAAATCGGAACGGCAGCTTCAAGCGCGCCTGCTTCCGAGGACAGACTGGATTCTATCGAGGACGCCATTGCCGAACTCAAGGAAATGCTTGAAAACGGCGCTGCCAACGGCGTCGATACCATAGTTGAAGAACATTATAACGACGAGCGCCTCAACGCAATCGAAGATACCATTGCAGAAGTTAAAGAGATGCTCGAGGGCGGCGTAAGCGCAAGCACCGATACGGCTACCGAAGAGCGCTTCAACAGCGTTGAACAGGCTATTGCCGAAATCAAGGCTATGCTCGAAGACGGCGTAAACGCAAATACCGACGCGGTTTCGGAAGAGCGTTTCAGCGCGGTTGAGCAGAGAATAGCAGAAATAAAGGAAATGCTTGAAAACGGCGTTCCCGCAGAGGACGACAACGACGACGAGCGTTTCGACCAGATAGAACTCAAAATCGGCGAAGTTAAAGACATTCTCGAAAGCGGCGCGCTTATGGCTCCCGCAAACGAGGCAGCCGCAACTTCCGCAGTGGAAAAGCAGGAAGAGGAACCCCTTTTGAAAGTGAGCGAAATTATTTCGCAGCCTGCTCCCATAATCATACAGATGCCCCCTCAGCCTCAGCCCGCTCCCGTTGAAGAGGACGAGGAAGAGGAAGAAGACGATGACGACAGACTCGAAAAGGACGACGACGACAGCGGCGACGGCGAGGATCTGTACTTCGGCGAAGAGGGCGTTGACTTTTCTAATATGATGAAGTTCAACCGCTCGTTCATCGCAAGAATAATTCAGGGCACCGACCAGCAGAAAAACTTCTACGGCGCGGTAAAGCAAGCCCTTCTCTCTTACAAGAAAGTCAACTCGAACATTGCCTGGGGCGCAGAGCGCTTCAACAAGGGCAGGGAAACGGTTGCCCGCTTCAAAATACGCGGAAAGACGCTGTGCCTGTATCTTGCGCTCGATCCCAACGAATACAAGGTTTCGGTTTACCACCATCTGGACGCTTCGGAAAACAAGTCGATGAACGGCACGCCGATGATGGTCAAGATAAAGAGTCCCTTGGGCGTTAAAAAGGCGATAAGACTTATCGACGAAATGATGGAAGCCCGCGGCGGAATAAAGCGCGACCTTTTGGAGCGCGACTACGCGGCAATGTATCCTTACGAAACTATCGAAGAACTTATTGAAGAAGGTCTTGTAAAGGACGTAAGAAAGAAAAACTAAGGTTAAAACTTTAAGGGGGTTGATAAAAACATCAACCCCTATTT
>JAIEAS010000128.1 GCA_029071285.1 Clostridia bacterium | reverse complement strand
AAGCGGCTTTCGCGTTTTGCAAAAGTAGAAGTTCGCGAAATTGCGGAAGGCAGAAATTTAGAGGAAGAGGGCGCGACTATTCTCCGCGCGGCAATGGGCAAAATTATAGCCCTCTGTATCGAGGGCAAAAAGTTTTCAAGCGTGCAGCTTGCCGACTACGTTAAAACCCTCTGTGACAACGGCGAAAGATTTACTTTTATAATAGGCTCGTCCTGCGGACTTGCGGACTCGGTAAAAGAGGCGGCGCACCTTAAACTTTCATTTTCGGATATGACTTTTCCGCACCAGCTTATGCGCGTAGTGCTTTTAGAGCAGTTGTACCGCAGTTTTATGATTAACGGCGGCGGGGAATACCACAAATAGTAAAATCATACTTTATTGTGTGATATTCGAAGAAGTTAAAAGTTTTTATCGTGATTACGACGGAAAAAAGTGTATTATAGGCTATTCTTTCCGCGGAAGGGAAATTTTTGCCTTTCATCTGGGTAGTCTTACGGGCAGACAGTTTATTGCGACCTACGCCATTCACGGCAGGGAGTGGATTACCGCAAAGCTTGCCATCAAGCATATTAAGACGGGCTTAAAGCGGGGCGGCGGCTGGATAATTCCGCTCGTCAATCCCGACGGCGCGGAGTACAGTCAGGGCTCGCACCCGTTGTGGAAAGCTAACGCACGCGGCGTAGACCTCAACTGCAATTTCGACGCAAACTGGGGCACGGGCAGATTGAATACCCGTATCCGCGGCAGTGAAAACTGCATAGGCGATTTTCCTTTTTCCGAGGTGGAAACGATAGCTTTAAGGGATTTCACCAAAAAAATCCACCCGTACGTCACGCTCAGTTTCCATACCAAAGGTGAAGAAATTTACTGGGAGTACGACAGCAAGGGTGATATCCGCGGCGCGGAAATTTTGAAGGCCGCTACGGGTTACGAGCCGAAAAAGATTTACGGCTCGTCGGGCGGATACAAGGACTGGTGCATTAAAAAGCTGTGCATCCCCGCATATACCATAGAGTGCGGTTCGGACAGCCTCGGACACCCGATAACCAAATTAAAATATTTAAAAAAGTGCTTTAAAGCGCTTAAAATTTTTACGGATAAATATGGCTGATAAATTTATGCAAGCCGCGCTGAAATGCGCGCAAAAAGCTATGGACGAGGGCGAGGTGCCTATAGGCGCGGTCGTTGTGTGCGACGGAAAAATTATTTCACGCGGACACAACAGACGGACCAAAAGGCAGATTGCCACCGCCCACGCCGAGATTGAAGCGATTGAAAAGGCGTGTAAAAAGCTGAAAAGCTGGCGCATTCCCGAGTGCGAGATTTACGTAACGTTAGAGCCCTGCCCTATGTGTCTTGGCGCAATGCTCAACGCGCGTATTAAAAAAGTGTACTACGGCGCGCCCGAGGGCAAGGGGCGCTCGATGACCGAGCAGCTTGCCGCTTCAAATCTGGTGAACCATAAAATAGAAGTGGAGGGCGGCGTAATGGAAAAAGAGTGCGCCGAAATTCTTTCCGCTTTCTTTTCAAACGTAAGAAAGTCAGAAAAACACGAAAACTGAAAAATACTTCCAGCTGTAAATTAAACGCCGATTTAAGTTGACTTTAAAGACTTATAATAATAAAATGATATACGAGCGTTAAAAAAGGATCGACGAGAGGGAAAACTCTCTTTGAATACGAAAGTAAAATCGGAGGAATTGAAACCCAAATGATTAACCACGGCAACGAAATTAAAATTTTCACAGGTAATTCCAACAAGCCGCTTGCAGAAGCTATTGCAAAACAGCTTAACACCACGCTCGGACAAATGGAAGT
>JAIEAS010000127.1 GCA_029071285.1 Clostridia bacterium | reverse complement strand
ACGCTTAACGATATAAGCGGTAGTGCAGGCGGCAAAGGCTGCGGCGGTTGTTGCAATAAACAGATACAAAAACGGCAGAGAGTAATCAATATACTTGATATATTTGAAGTAATATTCTCCGATTTCCGCGTCATAACCCATCACGCGGTATTCTTCCGTTTCAACGCTATATTTTTCTTCAATATTAATATGTTCGAGGTTGGGATAGGCAAGGTTTACAACATTTTTCCCGTGTCCGCTTCTATCGGTAAGATTGTATAAGTCAAATTCAAGTTCGTATGTTATACCGTCAATCTCTTTAAACATTTTGCATACTATTTCTCCGTCATGTTCATCAGCAGGATAGGTATGATGTCTGTAATATCCGTATTTAAATCCGTGTCCCGCATCAATAGTTTCTATCGTAATATAATCAATTGAGTCAGACAAATCAAAACAATATTCGCCGACGTCCATTTTCAAAGTGCTGTTATAATAATCGCCCTCTCTAACGGTAAGGGTCTGCATATGCGTTCTGAACTCATCGTAGTTATCGTTAATGTAAAGGTATTCAACTTTTGAGGGAAGCGTGCCGGCTATAATGAGAAAGAGAATTAAAGTTACGGCGACCGGAATTGTGCCGAATCCAAAAATTTTCGCCACGAGTTTAACATTCGATTTGCGCGTGTCAATCTGCTTTTCGCTTGCAATGTATTTATAGTTTAAAGTTGCATATAAAATTGAGGTTAAAAGCAGTACTGCGCTCAAAACTGCGTGAACGCTTATTAACGAAACGTGATTAACGTATAGTTTATGTTCAAGAGCAATTAAGACCGCATCGTCAAAATAATCTATACAATATGCAGAAAAGATTATCAGACCTATCAAAAACGGTATTGCTATAATTGCAAGAAAAGCTGCAATTTTGCGCTTAAAAACCAGCGTAAACGGTTTGTTTTCTTCGATAATGTCTTCGCTTGTTACGAGACCTTCCGCAGTTTTTAAACCGTTTAGTTCATAGAATATCAAAATAGTAAATACGCCCGTGCCAAGCCCGCCGAAAAGCCATATCAAAATACTTGCCCATAACGGAATGCTCGTAAACGTAAACAAAATTCCGGCAAGCATAAATATCAGTCCGCAAAGGCAGGCAAGCCCTGTATAAAGCGTGCACCGCGCATTAAATTTACCGTAGCGATTTTTTCTTGCCGACCGTTGCGATTTTTCAGTGAACTCTACACGCGCGGGTTCGCCCGATTGATTGCGTTCGCCGCGCAACAGTTCGTCAACGGTAATGCCGTACAGTTCGGCAATTACGGGTAGCATAAGTACGTCGGGAATTGTTCTGTCCGTTTCCCATGAAGAGAGTGTTCTGTTTGAAACGTTTAGTTTTTCGGCGACTTCCTGCTGGGTGTAGCCGGCAGCTTTTCTCAGCAGCGCCATAAACTCGCCGATTGATCTTTTGGTCATAAGTTTACCTCCGTATTCGATACCTCAATTCTACGGCAAAGGGTAATAGAAAACAATGCCAAATGCGTGGAAATTACTCCACACAGTGTGGAAATTCCCCCTTGGCGGGGGGAATTTTTTATCTTAAATCGATATCCAGTTTGTGTTTCAGATTACCGAGTATCTTCTTAACATAGCCGTCAATTCTGTCCTCGATAGGTTCGTCTTTGGGGGTAAACGTAAGGTTAAACGCCATACTCTTTTTGCCTTCGCCGATCTGTGCGCCGACGTAAATATCAAACAGATTTACAGCGGTAACGTATTTGCAGGCGGAGTAAATTTCTTTTTCTATTTCGCCGCAGGTTATCTCTTTTGCACACACAAGCGCAAGGTCGCGGGTAACTTCGGTGAATTTAGGAATGGGAGTATACCTGAAAGGCTTTGCGTGGGTTTTAAGTTCTGCGTAATCTATTTCGGCAATAACAACCTGTCTGTCAAGCGCAAGCTCTTCCGCAACCGTGGGAGCAAGCACGCCCAGATAGCCGACGTGTTTTCCGTCGCACAAAATTTCCGCGGTCATTCCGGGGTGGAGGAAAGGCTTTTCGCAAGGCGCAAATTCAAAGCTCGTATTCAGGTTTCTTGCAACCGCTTCGCACAGTCCCTTAAGGTCCAAAAATCCCGCTTTGCCCCAGCAGCCGAGGCACAGAGTCGCGCGTTCTTCGGGGAAGCTGTTTATTGGCAACTCTTTGGGAAGATAAACCTTCGCCAGTTCGAAAAGTTTGCCTTCCATATTTCCGCGGCGCAGATTTCTTACTATAACGTTCACCATAGAGGGAGCCATAGTCGTGCGCATAATCGAAAGTTCTTCGCTTATGGGATTTAAAATTCTTATTGCTTTGCGCTCTTCGCAGTCTTGCGCAAAGTGCAGCATATCCAAATCTTTTGTTGAATAGAAAGAGTAAGTTGAAATTTCGTACAAGCCCTTGCCTACGAGCATACGCTTCAATTTGTTTTCGGCTTTCTGCTCGTCGTTGTATCCGCCGTTGGTAATCAGTGCGGAGGGCAGGAAGGTGCTGTGAACGTGGTCGTAGCCGTAAAGCCTTATGACTTCTTCGGCAATGTCGGGGAAGCCGTCGATATCCTCGCGCCAGCGCGGCACAACCAGATGCAGGCTGTCGCCCTCGGCTTTTACGCCGAAGCCGAGACTCTTCAATATGCTCACCATATTTTCCGCAGGTACGGTTATGCCCAGAAGCGCGTTGATTTTGCCGACGCTCACGGTCATAGTTTTTGAGGTCAGATTCGAGTTTTCCGTAGTAACGTCAATATGAACGTCGGTTACAGTTCCGCAGTTCAGTTTTTCAATCAGGTTCAGAGCGCGGCACATAGCTTTTTCGGTCGTGTACTCGTTCACACCTTTTTCAAACAGCGCGGAAGAATCCGTGTGCTGTCCCAAAGCCCTTGCGGTTTTTCTCACGCTGTCGCGCGCAAACTTCGCCGCTTCGAAAAGAACTTCCGAGGTGTCGTCCTTGATTTCGCTGACAAGACCGCCCATAACGCCGGCCAGTGCGTTAGGTCTGTCTTTGTCGCAGATAACGAGGTTTTCGCTTGTAAGCTTAAAATCGTTGCCGTCAAGCGTGGTTATGGTTTCGTCCTCTTTTGCGCGGCGAACGACGACTTCTCTGCCCGCGAGTGTGCGCAAATCGAATGCGTGCATCGGTTGCCCGAGTTCAAGCAAAATAAAGTTCGTAATATCAACCACGTTGCTTATCGAGCGCAGTCCGCAGGAAGCAAGCCTCTTTTTCATCCACGCGGGAGAAGGGGCGATTTTTACGTCCTTTACGTAATGACCTATATAGCGCGGGCACAGGTCGGGCGCTTGGTCGGATATTTTAATTTCGGGATATTTTCCCTTTACTGCGTGGAACGAGTAGTCGGGTTCTTTCACGGATTTGTTGAGTACCGCGGCAACCTCGCGCGCAATGCCGAGTATCGACTGGCAGTCGGGGCGGTTAGCGGTAACCGCAATGTCAAAAATATAATCGTCAAGACCGAGAACGGGTTTCACGTCCTCGCCGTTTTTGCAAGAATCGGGAAGTATCAGAAGACCGCAGTAATCGCCGCCCTCGTACATATCGCCGTTTACGCCGAGCTCCGCGCCCGAGCAAAGCATACCGTCAGATTCAATGCCGCGCAGCTTGCCTTTCTTTATGGTCATAACGCCTTCAACCGTAACGTGGTCCTTTGCGGTTGCGTACACGGTCGCGCCGACCAGAGCGCAGGGGGCTTTGATACCCTTTTTAACATTGTCTGCGCCGCAGCAAATCTGAAAAATTCCTTTATCGCCGCAGTCAACCTTGCACACGTGCAAATGCGTGCCTTCAACGGGTTCGCACTCGGTTACTTCGCCGACCACAACGCCCGAAATGTCTTTTCCGACTTCGATAAGTTCTTCAACTTCGAAGCCGCAGTCGAAAAGCTTTTTTTGCAGCTCTTCGGCGGTAACGTCTATATCTACGTAATCTTTAAGCCAACTTAAAGGTGCTTTCATAATTTTCTCCTTAATCCTTGAACTGTTTCAGAAAGCGCGTGTCGCCTTCGAAAAGAAGCTTCATATTGTTGATGCCGTATTTAAGCATAGCAATTCTCTCAATACCCATACCGAACGCAAAGCCGGTGTACTCGTCGGGGTCTATATCGCAGCCTTCGAGAACGCGTCTGTTTACCATTCCCGCGCCGAGCACTTCAATCCAGCCCGTGCCCTTGCAGAGGCGGCAGCCCTTTCCGCCGCACTCGAAGCAGCTTACGTCCACTTCAACCGAAGGCTCGGTGAAAGGGAAGTAGGAGGGGCGGAGCCTCGTTTTTACGTCCTCGCCGAATATCTTCTTCGCGAATACGTCCAGCATTCCTTTCAGGTCGCAGAGGGTAATACCC
>JAIEAS010000126.1 GCA_029071285.1 Clostridia bacterium | reverse complement strand
GTTTTATTAATGATTAGAGGAATGTTTTCAGTTTCTTTTCAAAGCTTTCTTCCACTCTTATAAGCTCGGTCAAAAGCTTTTTAACTTCGGGGTCCATCTTCTTTTCACCGTCGGTCAAAGAGGTCTTTAACGAAGTTATGCCGTTTACCGTGCCCCTTATCATCATCTGCGCGATATTCTGCTCGGAATTGTCCGCCGCCGTGCCCATCTTAATGGCGCTCCACATCATCGCTTTTTTTATGGGGTTGGGTTCTTTTAAATCCAGATCGTACTTCAGGGCAAGCTGTGCCGCCTCGCTGCAGATTCTTTCGTACTCCTCGTGCTCGCGCATAATTTCTTCGCGTATGCCGCCGTCCGCTACCTCGGGCATAATATCCGAAATAGAAGTCAGCGCAAGCTGGGCGTTGCGGTAAATTTCCGCTACAATTTCGCTGTCTGATTTAATATCCATAATAAGTATTCTCCTTAAATTTATTTTTGCCCTTATCCCTTTAATTTATACGAAATGCTTGACAAAATACCCCGCTTATGTTAAATTTAATACCGAGCCGCTCGGAACGGGCTTTTTTAAACGCGCAAATTAAGCGCTGCCTAAGCCGCATGGCAAGTTGTATCCGGCGAGACTGGTTAGAGGAGGTATCACTATGTACGCTATTTTCGAGAACGGAAGCAAGCAGTACAAGGTTGCCGAAGGCGATCTTGTAAAGGTTGAAAAGCTGAACGCGGGCATTGGCGCAACCGTCTCCTTCCCCGTCATCTTAACCGCTGACGAAAAGGGAATCAAGGTAGGCAAAGAGGTTGAGAAAGTCAAGGTAACCTGCGAAGTAGTCGCTCAGGGCAAGGAAAAGAAGATTATCGTCTTCAAGTACAAAGCCAAGAAAAACGAAAGAAAAAAGCAGGGCCACAGACAGCCCTACACCCAGCTTAAAGTAACCGCTATCGGCGAAGCTTCTGCACCCAAGGCAGAAACGGCTAAAAAGCCCGCAGCACCCAAAGCTGAAACAACGGCTACAAAGAAAGCCGCAAAGGCAGAGTAAATTTCAGGAGGAATAAAAATGTTTTTTATCAGTTTATTCGCCCATAAAAAAGGAACCGGCTCTTCCCACAACGGCAGAGACAGCGAAGCTAAAAGACTTGGAGTTAAGCGTTCGGACGGACAGTTCGTACTTGCGGGAAACATTCTCGTAAGACAGCGCGGCTCAAAGTTCAAGGCAGGCAGCGGCGTCGGTATGGGCAAGGACGACACATTGTTCGCACTTGTTGACGGCACGGTTAAGTTTGAAAGAGTGGGCAAAGACGGAAAGCAGGTTTGCGTTTATCCCGTCGCAGAATAAAAAATTAAAAGCGAGGCAACGACCTCGCTTTTTTAATAGGTTGATTATGTTACACGTATTATCTTTAAACGACAAAAACGAAAAAGCTTTTTCAAAGCTGTTCACGGACTACTATAAGGAACTCGGCTGCGACGACGATTGCGGACACCTTTTAAAAGAGTACGTTTTGCCCGACCTGCTTGCGGGGCTGATTTCGATTGAGGTTATCGAGGACGGCGAAGAAGTAGCGGGCTTTATAATTTATCAGATTGACGGAATTGAAAACGAGTGGAATTTCAAGGAAGGCTTTGGCGACGTGCGCGAAATTTACGTTGTCCCCTCCCGCCGCCGCAACGGGCTCGGCAAGCTTATGCTTTACACCGCCGAGCTCAAAATGAAGGAGCGCGGCGCGGAAAAATCTTACTGCCTGCCATACGAGGGCGCGGTTCCCTTCTTCACCGCCTGCGGTTACTTGCAGACCGAGGAATACAGCAACGACTTGGACTGCCCCGTTTTTGAAAAACAAAACCTCGACAACACCTGCAAGCATTGCAAATAACCCCCGCTTCACGGTGTGTTCCATAGGAATAAAAGCAAGGATAAAACAGTCCTTGCTTTTTTTATTGAATTTTGATATGATTACTATATTATAAACGTTAATTTAGAAAGGAAAATAAATATGGGATTACGAGATACTGTTAGAGTTCATTTGAGAAATTTTTGTCACCAAGATTTAGATGACACGTATGAATTTTGCAGTCAACCAGAAATTGAAACAGTTGGATGGAGTGCACATAAAAGTGTTGATGATACAAAAAAAGTTTTGGAGCAATGGATACTAAATGAAAATGTTTTTGCGGTTGTTTATAAAAATGAGAATAAGGTTATTGGATACGTTGCTATAAACGAAGATTCAGAAGAAGGTCGTTTAGATACAAAGGAATTGGGTTTTGCTTTAAACAATCAGTATCGCAGACAAGGGATTATGAGTGAAGCAATCCATTATATACTAGATTACATATTTTCTAAAGATATTTTATACGTATGGGCTTGTTGCTTTCAAGACAATATTGCATCTAAAAACTTAATCGAAAAAATTGGATTTGAATTTATGCAGGAAGGTGTATTTTTTTCGGAGAGCTTCAAAAAGGAATTGCCATCATATGAATATAGAATGTGTAAAAGCGATTGGATAACAAAAAAGTAAATTTCAATTTAGCGTTGTAAACGTATATGACAGATAGGACATCAGTTGTAATTAACGTACAAAATGACAATTGATATTAATTTATAAAAGCAGGTTATAAATATGAAAAAATTTCGGTTTTTTCACAGTATCATAGCAGCTGTATCAGCGTTATTTCTTTCGCTATCTTTAACAGCGTTCGGGGCTTGTACGTCGGATAACGACGATACCGAACCCGACGGAACAGATGAGGCTGCGCTCGTACTCACGTTCAATGCGGCTGTGGCAAACGGTATTCCGCAGGGGACGAATATTTCTATCGGTTCAAGCTTGAATAGCTGGAACCCAAAGGACACCGAATGGTTCGCAGAGCGGACGGACGAAACGCATTTCACGCTTTCCGTAACGCTGGATAAACAGTCTATCGGGCAAGAGATAGAGTATAAATGGACGCTTCAATACCCGAACAGCACGGGAAACGGTTGGGAATATACAGAAAATACCGCAGGTTCCGGACTGTACGGAAACAGGAAATATAAGATAAAGGATAAGGATAACGTGATAAACGATACGGTCTCTTTCCCGAATGAAGCTGTAAAAGTTGAGAGTACGTTGACTTGTGGAAAGCTTGAAATAATCGAAATGAGTATGCCGCAGTTTTCCGGACGCAAGCGAACGATTCGCGTTTGGTTGCCGGAGGGTTACGACGCAAATGACAGCGAAAAGAAATATTCGGTATTGTATATGCACGACGGGCAAAATTTGTTTGACGCCGCCACTTCTTTTTTAGGTGAGTGGGAAGTTGACGAAACGCTTACAAAACTGATGAAAGCGGGATATGAGTCCACAATTGTGGTCGGTATTGATAACGGAGAATTGGAACGGTTCAATGAGCTCTCCCCCAAATGGGAATTAAGCACGATGGGCAAAAATTATATATCAAATCCCGCAGGCGACAAATACGCAGACTTTATAGTAAACACCGTTAAACCTTATATTGACGAACATTTCAACACAAAACCGCAACGCGAGTACACGGGCATAGGCGGCAGTTCTATGGGCGGCATTATGTCTTTGTATATGGTAATGAAATACGCCGACGTGTTTGATTACAGCATTATTTTCTCGCCCGCTATGCACGTTTATAATGATAACGTATTAACAAAATTTTTCAACGATTATAATTTTGAAACTATGCAGAATTTACCCAAACTCTATCTGTTTGCGGGAGCGCAAAGGGGCGGTTCTGAATCCGGCACGCCGTATGATGA
>JAIEAS010000125.1 GCA_029071285.1 Clostridia bacterium | reverse complement strand
ATTCATAAGCTTGCGTATCGAAGCCTCGTCGTCGGTGATATTGAAGTCGCCGTGCATCGTGTGCTTGATAACAGAGGTCGCAACCGCAAAATTCACTATATCGTCGGGCTTCATTCCGCGCATAATCGCGTAAATCGCGCCGCTCGCAAAGGCGTCGCCGCCGCCGACGCGGTCAAGAATATTGAAGCGGAAAGTACGGCTTTCATAGGTTTCGCCGTCGTACCAAAGGAAAGCTTTCAGCGAGTTTTCACTGCCGGAGTGAACGTATCTTACGTGTCTGCCGATAGCCTTGAAATTGTAACGCTTGTTCAGCTCGCGGAAAATTCTGTCCTGCTCTTTATATGTAGGGTTCATTGACAGCCCGTCTTTCATATCCACGCCGTTTTCGTCGGGAAGGTTGATGGGCTCTATGCCGAACAGCACGTCGACGTAGGGCAGATACTCGGTAATGCAGTCCCTCGCGGTCTGCCACTCCCACAGCGCGCTGCGGAAATTACAGTCGAAGCTGACGGTGATTTTCAGCTCCTTAGCAGCTTTCAGCGCGTTCAAAATAAGCACGCGGCAGTTTTCCGACAGGGCGGGCGTTATACCGCTGAGGTGCAGCCAGGTGAAGTTCTTCAATATTTTTTTGAAGTCCACCTGCGTGAAATCGTAGGTTGCAAAAGACGAGCCCTTTCTGTCGTACGTAACCTTTGACGAACGCACGCCGAAGCCCTCTTCGAGGAAGTAAATACCCATTCTTCCGCTCGGCGAGTAAATGCAGGGCGAGCAGTGCACGTCGTTACTGCGCAGGTACCTTATAGCTGCCTTGCCGATAGAGCTGTCGGGCACGACCGTGAAATAGGTTGAATCGATGCCGAGGTTTGCAAGCGATGCCGCAACGTTCGCTTCCGCGCCGCCGTAGGAAATTTTAAAATCTCCCGCGGTACGGATTTTTTCATAGTTGGGGGGCGAAAGCCTCAACAAAAGCTCGCCCATAGTGATAAACTTTATGCCTTCAATCTTATTGCTCATATAAAAATTCCCCCGTATATATTATTTTAAATTATATTTGTAAGTTACAAACCGTCAATCTTTGGGAAGGGATTTGAGGTACGCGTCCATTGCGTAGGCTACGCGCTTTGAAGTTTCGGCAGCCTCGACGACGGTTTTCGCGCCGCGCACAACGTCGCCCGAGGCGAACAGTCCCTCTCTCGTAGTTGCGCCGTCCTCGGAAATTTTCGCAAGTCCGCGCGAGTTGATTTCCAAGCCCTCGGTCTGGGTAAGAATTAAGTTGGACGGTCTTTGCGAAACGCAGATCATAACCGTGTCCGCCTTCATAAGCTCGGGCTTGTCCGAGGTGGAAATTACCCTGTGGTTTTCGTCGCAGACGGTGTCGGCGAACATAACGCCGTCGTCGGTGATTTCGACGGGGGCTTTGTTGTAGATAAATTCCGCGCCCTCAATCTCGGCGTATTCCTTCTCCTCCTCGCTCGCGGTGTATCTGTCGCTTCTTACGACTATCTTAACGTCCTTCACGCCGCGCCTCAAAGCGGTACGCGCTACGTCCATTGCAACGTTGCCCGCGCCGATAACAATCATACTGTCGCCAAGCTTGTACACGTCGGGGCGCTCCAAAAAGTGCACGCCGTAGTGAACGTGTCCGAGTGTTTCACCCTTGATATTGAGAGATATGGGCCAGGTTACGCCCGTGCCGATTGAGATGGCTTTGAAGCCGTCGCGGAAGAGTTCTTCTATGCCGAACGCCTTGCCTATCGTTACGTTGAATTTGATTTTAACGCCCAGCTTGCGCATAAGCGTTTCGTATCTGTCCACTATGGTTTTGGGCAGACGGAACTCGGGAATGCCGTATCTTAAAACGCCGCCTATTTCCGACTTGGACTCGAAAACGGTTACGTCGTAGCCGAGCTGAGCCATTTTTATCGAAATGGTAATTCCCGCGGGACCCGCGCCGACGACCGCGACTTTTATGCCGTTGGGCTCGGCTTTGTCAAGCTCTAAGCTGTCGAGGTAGGCGGACGAGATAAAGTTTTCAATCGTGCTAATCTCAACGGGTTCGCCCTTGATTCCGCGCACGCAGTGTCCCTGACACTGGTTGCCGTGGTTGCAGACTATCGAGCAGACCGCGGACAGCGGGTTGTTTTCAAAAAGCATTTTGCCCGCCTTTTTCATATCGCCGTTCAAGAACGACGAAATAAAATCGGGTATGGGTGTGTTTATGGGACAGCCCTGTCTGCACAGGGGTTTTTTACAGTTTAAACATCTTTTAGCTTCCGCTATAACGTTATGTGCCACTTTAATCCTCCTTGTTCACGCAAATCTTTTGCTTCGCAAAATCTTTGCCGTGAGATTGTTTTGGTGCGGCTACGCCGCCGGTACGACGTAATGCAACTTAACGGCGAAAATAAATTTCACCTTGTTGCATTTCGGCGTTAATATTTTAAAATTTGTTTTTGTCTGTTTATGCCTTGAAATTTTTTAACGCGGGAGCCGTCCCGCTAAAATTTCTGCGGCTATAGCGCGTTTTTTATATCTTCAATCATTTTTGCGTATTGCTCGTCGGTTAAGTAAACCTTGGCGGGGTTCATCGTGAAAGTGCCGCCCCACTCGTCGCCGCCCTTATACTTGGGGCAGAGGTGAACGTGCAAGTGACAGCCCGTGTCGCCGTATGCGCCGTAATTCAGTTTGTCGGGCGCGAGCACCTTGTGGATTGCCTTTGCCGCGCGGGCTACGTCCGCGAAGAAAAGGT
>JAIEAS010000124.1 GCA_029071285.1 Clostridia bacterium | reverse complement strand
GTCAACGTCCGCGCTCTTGTGCGAAATTTTAAGCTTTTTCTTTTTTGCCACGTCAAGCTTTAAAACTTCCTGCGAAAATTTGTAGTTCGAAGCGAAGGCAATTTCGTCGCCCTCTTCCGCGTATTCGTTTAAAAGCCTTTCCGCAAGTTTAAGCGCATCTTCCTTATCGAGCGCGCAAAGCTTTTTCAGCGCGCCGTCGTAAACGGCGTCTATAACCCGCCGCTTTTCCTTAAGCTCCGCCTTCGAGCCGTCGAGCCTCGCGGAAGCCGCCTTGCCGTCTAAAATGGCTTTGACCTTCTGCGCGGTCTCCGCCTGAACGCCGGCAAACTTTCTGTCCGCGCGCCCGTTCGCCGCGGCAACGTCCGCCTCGGCTTTTTTGTGCGCTTCGGCTATAATCGCCGCGCCCTCTTCTTCGGCGTCGGAAATTATGCGCTCTACAATACTTTCTTTACTCATTTTAAAACCCGATTAAAGCATTATTGAAATAATAAGACCGAGAATTGCGTAGAACTCTATCATCGCGGGGTAGATAATAAGCTTACCGCCGAGGGAATCCTGCTTGCCTACTGCGTAAATACAGTTGACAGCCGCTTTGCCCTGCAAAATACCCGTTATAAGTCCGGAAAGCGCCATAGGCATAACCTTGCCGAAAAGCATCCAACCCTCTGCTACGCTTGCGATATCGCCCACCGCGCCCGACGCAATGATTGCGATAATAAAGCCGTAGATACCCTGGGTTGCGGGAAGCAGCACGAGTACCAGAACTTTACCGAACTTTTTGGGATTTTCGCCGAGGATGCCCGCCGCCGCGCTGCCAGTCTTGAAAAGACCGATAGCAGAACCGATGCCGCACGCCAGCACGCAAATGACTATGCCGAAAATTCCGATTACGTTACCTGTTGCCATAAAAAACCTCCAAGTTTTTTAATTTTTTAAATTTATTTTCAACCGCTATTTGGCGGAAGATTGCAAAGTTTTTACTATTTTTACGTACTTCTGGTTTCCGCCGAGGGGTGCGAACAGCTCGCCCTCGCCCTCGAAGAACCTGCCGTAGAACTCTACGTACTGAAGTCTTGCGTCGTGAATATACGCGCCCAGAAGTCCTATCGCAAGGTTAAAGCCGTGACCTACGAGCATAAGCACAACCGCAAGGATTATAAGCGCAACGTTTCCGCTTGCGAAAAAGTCGAGAGAGTACTTTGAAATTATCTGCGCAATTACCGCGCCCGACAGCATAAGACCGTAAAGTCTTGCGTAGCTTAAAATGTCCGAGGCGTAGTTTATAATGCCGTACGCCGCGCCGAAGCCCTTCGTAAATTTGCCGAGAACTTTTTCATGTCTGCCCGCGGTGAACATTGCGACGAGAAGCGCCGCTCCCGCCATTATGCCGCCGACGATTGCAAGTATGGAAAAATGCAGCTCTTCGATAAGTCCCGCTATCGCAAGTCCCACGCCGAGCGAGAATACAACCCAGACCAGTCCGTCCCAGATGCCGTCCCAGAATTTGCCGCGGCGCATACACTGAACCGCGCGGCAGACGTAACCCGCCAGAAGCTGGGCGACGCCGAGCTCCATACTGATGACAAGAACAGACGGCACTTCGATGCCCATAATGCTCCACCTGTCGTTCTGAGGGTCAGGCATTACGGGTTTAAATAGCTCAACTCCGAACAACGAACCGAACAGCGCCCCCCAGATTATGGCGAAAATTCCGCCTATCGCAAACACTGCCGAAAGCTTTGTTATTCCGCTCTCCTTTTTGCGGGTCTTTAAATAAATCGCACCGCCGCCCAGAAGCATTAAAAGCCCGTAGCCGATATCCGCCATAATAAAACCGAGGAAAAGGCTGTAGAAGAACGCCATTATCGTGTTGGGGTCGAGCTCGCGCGAGTTCGGCGGCGAGTACATATTTGTTATGGTTTCAAAGTTTTTGACTACCGCGTTGTTTTTGTAGAGTGTGGGCGGCATTTCGTCCTCGGCGGGTTCGCTGAACTCGTAGTACACGGCGTCAGCCGCCTCGTCAAGGGTCTGCCTTATAAGCTCTTCCGCCTCTTTGGGAACGTAGGCTTCGAGGAAGAACGCCTTTGCCGTTCCGCGCATTTTGTTGGTTTCGGAAAGCTTTTCAAGCTCGAACGAAAGATAGTCGCAGTAAACCTTGAACTGCTTGATATTTTTGCCGAGCGCGTACAGCTTTTCCTTTATGCCGTCAAGCTGTCCGTCAATCTCTTTGATGCGGGCGCTGATTTCGTTGTAGACCTGCTCGCCCGATTTATCCTTTTCGAACGGGCACGCGGCAAATGCCGCCGACTGTAAAATTCCGTCAATCTGCGCCTCGGATTTGTGCGCGGCGAACACCACGAGCGCGTTGTCCGCGTCCGAGCAGATTATGCGGCAGTCGCAGAGCCCGCGCTCGGAAACCTGTTTTAAAAGCTCGCTGACCTGATTTGAAGGCACGGTGCCGAGTTTGATTATCGTGTGTCTGGTATTTGAAAAACTGCCCAAAGGCTGTTTTATTACTCGGTAAATTTCCGCCGTCTTCTGTGTGCGCAGCAGCTTGTTCTTTTCCGAGGAAAGCTCGCGGCGCGAATCTATCAGCGAGTTGACCTCGTCGATAAGCGCGTCCGCCTGCTCTTTGTATTTGCCCGCGCCGATAAAATCAGAATAGGACACGTCAAAGCCGTCGCCCAGAACGTCGGACTTTATTTTATTTTCCTTTATATAACCGTCGACTTCCGCGCAAAGAAAGCCCAGTGCGGCTTCCGCGCGGTTGCAGTACTCGCGCAAATCTTCGCAGTCGGCTTCAAGCGGAATAGTCTGTTCCGCTTCGGTATGAAGTTTAATCTCGGTTGCGCCCGTCCACTGCAGGGAATTTAAAATTTTATCCCTGTCGTAATTGAGCGCGGCGAGATTGAGTTTTTGCATTTCAGCAACTGCCACGGGTTACCCTCCGTACAATTTCCGCAACGGCTTCGTCGGTATTTTTAATGACCGAATCGGCGTAAGCCTTCGCTTCCGCCTGTTTCTTTTCAATAGCTTCCGTGTACTGCCTGTCCGCCTCGGCGTGAGCTTCGGCAATCGACTTTTCACGGTAGAGTTTGCACTCTTCCTCGCACTTGTCTGCGATTTTACGGACTTCCGTTTCCGCGGCTTCGGCGATTTCGGCGGACTTTGAAAGAGCTTCCGCCTTGATTTGTTCCGCCTTTTCCTCGGCTTGGGTTATCGATTTTATTATTTCTTCCATAAACAACTCCCCTGAACACGGAAATAATTTACTGACTGGAGTATTTTACCATATATTATAGAATTTTGCAAGTATATAAC
>JAIEAS010000123.1 GCA_029071285.1 Clostridia bacterium | reverse complement strand
TACGTTGACGGCAGGGTTAAGTTTATTATCAAGGAAATAAAGGATACGGTAAAAAAGGACGAAGCCTCCACCCTTTACGAAATAATTTAAAAGGCAGCCCGATGAAAAAAGATAAAGTAAGCGTAATAATCTGCGCGGGGGGCTCAGGTACGAGAGCAAAGCTCGGCAAAAACAAGCTTCTTGCCGACCTGTACGGCGCGCCCGTGCTTTGGCACACCCTTAAAAAATTTGATATTCCGCAGGTGGACGAGGTAGTCGTTGCCTCGTCTGAAACCGATTTTGAGGAAATTTCCGCAATCGCCGCCCCGTTCGGCTGCAAAGTGGTTCTTGGCGGAAACACCCGCTCCGAGAGTGTAAGATGCGCGCTCGCGGAAGTTTCGGGTGAAATCGTGTTAATCCACGACGGCGCAAGACCTTTCGTTTCAAAAGATTTGATTATTAGCTGTATCGACGGCGTTAAACACTACGGCAGCGCGGTCTGCGCTATGCCCGCGACCGACACCGCGGTTTACGGACATTACTCGGTGATAACCGAACGGCTCGACCGCTCCCACCTCTACCGCATTCAGACTCCGCAAGGATTTTACACGGACGATATAAAGTACGCCTACGACCTTGCGGGCGATAAGTCCTTCGGCGACGACAGCGAGGTTTACGGCGAGTACATAGGCACGCCCCGCCTCATTGACGGCGAGCCTTCGAACCTGAAGCTCACCTATAAGCAGGATTTCGATAAAGCTATTCCGCGCGTAAGTCTTGCGGGCGGTATCCGCTCGGGCTTCGGGTGCGACGTTCACGCTTTCGGCGAGGGAACCTGCGTTACGCTCTGCGGCGTTAAAATCGAGTGCGGAAAATCTCTTATTGCGCACAGCGACGGCGACGTTGCCGTTCACGCGGTAATGGACGCGCTCCTCTCCGCGGCGGGACTTGAAGATATCGGGCACTACTTCCCCGACACCGACCCCGCCTACAAAAATGCGGACAGTATGCGCCTTTTAGAAAAGGTCGTGAGCATTTTAAAAGAACGCGGCTTTGCGCCCTCGAATATTTCTTTGAGTATTCAGGCGGAAAAACCCAAACTTGCGCCGTATATAAGTGAAATGAAAAAGAACCTGGCGCAGATATGCAAAATCGAAGCCGAACGGATTGCGATTGCCGCGGGCACCTGCGAGGGGCTGGGCTTCGTCGGCGAGGGGCTGGGAATCGCAGCCTACGCCGTTGCAACGCTTATTGAGGAGTAATATTATGGTAAAAGCGAAAAAAACTGTTTTCTATATAATGCTGTCGCTCGCGCTTGCGGCGTTTGCGGTAACGATTATCCTCTTATTCGTTCCCGAACCCAAGCCTTTAACCGTTACTGAAAAGTTTTATATCACCGAAGACTGCGAACTGCACGGCAAGATAAAAAACGACAGCGGCAAAGAGATTACGGTAAAAAGTATTTATATATCCGTACACGTAAAAAGTCCCGCCGCCGGCTCTGAATTCGACAGCAAATACACTTTATTCGACGGTTACGGAAAGCAATTAACCCTTCAACCGAATGAAGAACACGAAATAAACGAGCAATTATCGCACCTGGACGGCGACAGGATTAAAATTACTCTCATTACCGCATACGTAGACAATCATGCAGGATTTAACCTGTACGGCAAAATCGTCAACGACGGCACTTTTTCAATCGTTGCGGCTTTCGTTGGGTTTGCGGGATTTTTATTCCTCGTGATGGCGATTTCAAACCTTGTCGGCAATATCATAATTGCAAAGCGCGCCAACCGCATTATCGACGATATATCGCAGCGGTTCGACGGCGCAATTTACGCCGCGGGCTATCTCGGCAACAAAAAACGCGACCGCGCCGAGAATATAAAGACCGCCGCGGGAATTATCGGCGGTGCGGTTATGCAGCTTGCGACGGGTACGGGGATTTACTCCGTCGGCGAAAGCAGACGGCGCAGAGATTTCGTCATCTGCGACGAGTCGATTTACGAAGTCAACGGCAAAGCAATGAATTACGAAAATATCACTCCCCTCGTTCAGTTCAGATTCAAAAACGCGGAAATCAGCGAAAAGCGTAACGGCGTTGCAATGACCGGCACGGACGGGACGAGCTATTTTACCTTTACGGTATCCGACGATAAAAAGAAAGCGCTTGCAGAAAAACTAAACAATATATTCAACCGCAATTAAAAGGAAAAACTATGGCAAAAACCACTACCGAATTTGTTTGCAACGAGTGCGGAGCTTCCAGCCCGAGATGGCTGGGGCGCTGTCCCGCGTGCGGAAAATTCAACACTATGGTTGAAGAAATCGTAAAATCCGCCGAACCCCAGAAGGCGGCGAGAAAAGCCGTATACGGCGGACGGGCAAAGCCACTTTCGGAAATTACCTTTGAAAGCTACGACAGAACGAGCTCGGGCATTTCCGAGTTCGACACCGTTTTGGGCGGCGGAATAGTAACCGGCTCTCTGGTGCTTATCGGCGGCGATCCCGGCATAGGCAAGTCCACCCTTCTCACGCAGATTGCGGCAAACCTTTCAAAGGATAAAAAAGTGCTGTACTTCTCGGCAGAGGAAAGCTGCTCGCAGGTAAAGCTCCGCGCGCAGAGACTCAACTTAAAGTCGGACAGCCTCTTGATAATAAACGAAACCTGCATCGACGGGCTCGAGAGCGAGCTTGACGGCGTGCAGTGCTGTATAATCGACTCGATACAAGCAGTATATACTGACGACCTCTCCTCTTCGGCGGGGTCGGTCGGTCAGGTGCGCGAGTGCGCTTCAAAGCTTATGCGCATTGCAAAGAGCCGCGGCATTACCTTCTTTATCGTGGGACACGTTACCAAAGAGGGCGCGCTGGCAGGTCCCAAGGTTCTGGAACATATTATGGACACAGTCCTCTACTTCGAGGGCGAAAACCAGGAGAATTTCAGAATTCTCCGCGCGGTGAAAAACAGGTTCGGCAACGTTCAGGAAGTGGGCGTTTTCGAGATGACCGAAAGCGGTATAATCCCCGTAACCGATTACTCGGGCGTGTTCCTATCCGAAAGCCGCGGTGAAGAACCGGGCTCGGTCGTAACCCCCGCGCAGACGGGCGCAAGGTGTATGAACGTGGAAATTCAGACGCTGATTTCAAAAACCGCGTTCGGCTTACCGAGGCGTATGCCACTCGGCGTGGACTACAACAAGCTCGTGCTTTTGTTGGCGGTGCTTGAAAAGCGGTGCGGCGTAAACCTCTCCTCTTCGGACGTGTACGTGAACGCAATGGGCGGAATTAAACTGAACGAGCCTTCGTGCGATTTGGCGGTGTGCGCGGCGCTGGCTTCGGCGTACTTCTCAAAACCTATCGATAAGTACGTTGCGGTTTTCGGCGAAGTCGGTCTGACGGGCGAGGTGCGCGCGGTTTCCTACTGCGAAAAGCGCGTTGCCGAGTGCGCTAAAATGGGCTTTAAAAAAGTTCTGGTGCCCGCAAAAAATATGAAGTCGGTCGCAAAATACGCCGACAAAATTTCAATCGTGCCAATCCTCTACGTAAACACTATGATTAAATCGCTCTTTAAAGATTAATAAAAGCGCGGTTTGCAAAATGCAAACCGCGCTTTAAATTTATTCGCCAAGCTTAATTATATTTTTATATTCGTTCATACTTTCGAATTTCTGATAGTACAAATCACAAATATTAAGCTCTATTTCAAGTTGGTGGGTATTGAGCTGATTAAC
Source organism: Clostridia bacterium (assembly GCA_029071285.1). Taxonomy (GTDB): domain Bacteria; phylum Bacillota; class Clostridia; order Christensenellales; family Borkfalkiaceae; genus Coproplasma. The sequence continues at coordinate 52 of JAIEAS010000123.1, read as the reverse complement.
CGCGTTTTCTAAAATTTTTGAAGAGGGCAAATCAAAACCGTCTGTATTATAA
>JAIEAS010000122.1 GCA_029071285.1 Clostridia bacterium | reverse complement strand
GGGCAGGGTAATCAACTTTAAAAATACCATTATAATAATGACTTCAAACGTCGGCGCAAGCCAGATTAAAAAAATGGCGAATTTCGGCTTTGCCAATTCCGAAAACGACGGCTACGACAATATGAAGGACGCCATAAACGAAGCGCTGCGCGAGCAGTTCAAACCCGAGTTTTTAAACAGGCTTGACGATATAATTATCTTCCGCAAGCTGACTAAGGAAGAGGCGGCGCAGATATGCAATAAAATTATCGATGGTCTTGCCGAGCGTCTTAAAGACAGAAACGTAACCCTTAAAATCACCGACGAGGCTATGTCAAAGCTGGTTGACGAGGGCTATAACGATATGTTCGGCGCGCGCCCGTTGAAGAGGATAATCCAGAAGAGAATTGAAGACAGACTTTCGGACGAAATTTTATCCGGCAACGTTCTTCCCGACGAGCAGGTAACCGTCTGCGTCAAAGACGGCGAACTAGTATTCCGTTCAGATAAAAAATAAACGTTCCGTTTAATCTCGTATCTTTATTGCGTTAGTTCTTGATTTACTAATCGCTCATCAAACTTAAACAGCCCCGCGCACTTTGTGCGCGGGGCTTTATTGTTTGTGGCGGGTGGGCGGTACTTTATTGTCATTCTGAGCGGAACGAAGTGAAGTAAGCCTTGTCATTCTGAGGCTTGCCGAAGAATCTGCGCGCTGCGCGACAAGGCTTCGGTACGACGGAGAATCCCCCAAACGAAGTCAGCCCAATCCAACCCGTCATTGCGAGCGAAGCGAAGCAATCCAGTGGTAAGCACTTAAAATGAGCGTACGGTCTGGATTGCCGCGTCGCTACGCTCCTCGCAATGACGTAAAGGGGCGCGGACAGTGTGCCCGCGCCCCTTTTTTGCGTTTGAAAACCGCCGACTGCCCCGTCATCCCGAGCGTAGCCGAGGGATCTTTTTGCGCGTGCGAAGCAGTATTCGCGCAAAAATTGTCTCCGAAATTCCGAAAAATCAAAGAAAAATAAAAAAAATTCCAAAAAAGTACACTTTTTTGG
>JAIEAS010000121.1 GCA_029071285.1 Clostridia bacterium | reverse complement strand
GCGGAAGAGTTAAAATCAGTGCGGTCATTCCAAAACCGAACTGCAACGCCCCTTCCAATAAAAACAGCACAAATATCAGCGCAAACATTACGCCGACAAAGGCGATAAAGTGAGCTTTATCTTTTTTCATTAATGCCTCCGTCTGATTTCCTTCACGGAATATCAGCGTAAAAAAATTTATTATACTTTTATTAACGGTCGGGTTGAATATACCCGCCAAAAGTACCCGATTAAAATATAAGACATTATATCATTGCTGAAAAAATTATGCAAGCGTTTAAAGAACTGTAACATTTTTACGGAAATTTTAATACAATTTAATATACGGAAACTGCACGGGCACAACTAAATCTACATACCGCCCTGCAGCTCATTTTACAGGAGGAAATTTATGAACATTTTTTCTAGTGGCTGCGGCAACAATAGCTGCCTTTGGATCTTAATCCTTTTACTTATCGCGGCAAGTTGCAGCGGAAACGGCTTAGAGAACGTACTTAGCGGAAGCTGCACTCCCATACTCATTGCTTTGCTTTACAGCATGTGGAAAAACGGCACGCTCTCCCATCTGTTGTGCGGCAACGGCAATAACGGCTGCGGCTGTGGTTGCGGTTGTAACTAATCCAAAATAAAAAAAGAGGTTGCCTTACGGCAACCTCTTTTACTTTATAAATTATTATCGCACTTGTATCTATAGACGGCGGCAATAGTCTTTGAATCGCAAATTTCACCGCTTTCAATCATTTTCAGAACTTTGCCGAAATCAATAAATTCGTGATTAATAAATTCATCGTCGTCGGGGTTCAGTTTACCTTCTTTAACATTGCTTGCAAAATAGATATGGATAACCTCGTCGGTATATCCGGGACTTGGATAAACGTCCAAAGCGTGTACAAGCTCTGCCTGAAAACCCGTTTCCTCTTCAAGTTCTCTTTGCGCAGCTTTTAAAGGGTCTTCGCCTTTGTTCAGTTTACCCGCAGGAATTTCGTAAATTTCTTTGCCGTAAGGATATCTGAACTGCTTTACAAGCAGAACTTTTCCGTCCTGGACCAAAAGCACGGCTGCGCCGCCGCTATGCCTTACGCATTCTCTTATGCCTTTATTCCCGTTCGGCAAAAGCACGTCGTCAACTTCCAGCGTTACGACTTTGCCGCTGTAAACAGTTTGGGAATTCAATTTACGTTCGAAAAATTTCATAAAACCGCTTCAAATTCTGCTAACATATCTATGAGAGAGGCAATACCATCGCTCACACAGCCGTTGTAAAGCACGAAATAGTTATAACCGCTAATCAGCGCGTCAATCAGATTTTCATTGCCCGACTTAACCGCAAATAAAAGCTCGTTAAGCATCTTATATCCGCCTTCCTTTTCTTCCTTGGGAACGGACGTCTGATACAGATATTGCTTTTCAGCCGCAATTGCAATAGAAATTTCTGAATAAAGTTTTGCACGTGAAGGATTTGCAGAATTTTCTTTTTCAAGCTCTTCTTCGAGTTCGAGCTCCTCTTTAAACACGTCCTGCACTAATTCTTCAAGACTATTTATTACAGTGTTGCAAAATGCCCTGTAACTAGCATAATAACTGCCGTCCTCTGGATAATAAACCTGAAGAAAATCGTTGAAGTTGAGCGTATCTCTGTCAAACTCAACCAAAAGGCAAAATATAAACGCAAGTCTTTGACCTACCGTCTGAGGCAGAATTACTTTGCTTTTATTTATATAGCCGTCGTCGGCAACGATAAGACATCTCGCCTTTTCCTGCAAATAATCAAAATCCTTGGTTACGCCGTCAAACAATCTGTATAAGTCGGGACTGTTTACAATGCACTTCAACAAGTCTTTTATCTTGGTCGTTGCCATTATAAATTTACATTTTTTCAGTTCTTCACATTTTTCTAAAAAAGCCAAAACCTGTTCTTTCGTGTTTTCCATATACCACCTAATTTATGCTTATCAGCTTTATTATATCACAG
>JAIEAS010000120.1 GCA_029071285.1 Clostridia bacterium | reverse complement strand
GTCATCGAAGGAGCGATTGCAGAAATTCTGTCCGATACTTTAATCATAAATTTTCTCCGAAAGTTTAATTACCGTTATATTATACAACAGCCGTACTCATTTTGCAACTAACCGCGTTTAATAATCCGTAACGCCCAGAATATAATCGCACGTTACGCCGAAAAATTTTGCGAGCGTAATTATATCCGAAGCGTCCGCCTCTACCTGGTTTAATTCCCATCTTGCTATTGCCGATTGACTTAATCCCGTAGCGTCTGCAAGCTTTTTTTGACTAAGCTGTTTTTCTTCCCTTAATTCTCTTAATCTGATTGCAAAATTCATAGTTGAATATTAACAATTATAACCCGAAAATGGGTTGACAATTCATTTTTGGGTTAGTATAATATAGTCGTTGACAATAACTTCAACATACTTAATCTCGGCAATTTGCCTCTAAACGCGGGGGGGGGCACCAATCGGTCCGCCCGCCCTTGTTTACCTGTTAAAAATCGGAGATCCTGTATTATTTTTTATCGTCGGATTTGCACTTGCTGCAACCGGTACAGCCGTCGCAGCCGCAGTCGCAACAACCGCCCTTATGCTTTATCTTGCGGTAAATCATAAACCCGACCGCCGCGGCAAACGCCGCGCACACGATAACGAGTACTGCAATTTCCCAGCCGTTCATTAATTTTTACCGTCCTTTTTTTTGCGTCTGAATATCGCCGTAATATCAAACTTGCCCAGATTTCTTAAAACTATGAACACGGTGATTACCGCAACAACCGCAAGCCAGATAAACAGCGTCCACCACCAGCTACCAATAGTATATACGGCGGAGCTTATAATATAACTTGCCGCAACCCAGAAAAGAAGAGTCCATCTGAACTTGCCCTTCGGAAGCTCGGCTTTTGCAGTTGCGCAAGCCGCAAAGCAGGGGATAGTCGTCATATTGAAAGCGATGAAGGATATAAGCGCGGGGATTGAAATTCCCGTTGCCGCAATCATTGCTGCCGCGGCGGTAATACCCTCTTCGTCCTCTAAAATTTCAGCCGCGTCAAAGCCGCCGAGATTAGCCGCGCCGATGCTTACGAGGCAGGCGCCCAAAGTTCCGAAGGTCGCAACGACGTTTTCCTTTGCAATAAGTCCCGTGATTGCCGCAACCGCGAACACCCAGCCGAACTCGCCGAGCTGCGAGCCGAAGCCGAGCGGCGTGAATACGGGCTGAACGAACATTCCTATTGAAGCTATGATTGACTCGTTCATCTGCTCGTCGGGAATGTAGTGCCAGTGCCAGTTGAGGTGCGAGAACAGCCAAATTATTACCGTCGAGGCAAATATAATGGTGAACGCCTTCTTGACGAAGTGCTTGGTCTTATCCCAAAGGTGCAGCATCAGATTCCTGAATGCGGGCCAGTGGTATGCGGGAAGCTCCATTATGAAAGGCGGGGTTTCGCCCTTCAGGGTCGTGTTGCGCATCAGAAGCACCGCAACTATCGCCGAGCATATACCCAAAAGGTACATTCCGTAAGTTATCAAATCTGCGTTGCCTACGCCGAACGAGGTTACTATACCGCCCGCAATCGCAACGAGTATGGGCAGTTTTGCTCCGCACGAGAAGAAGGGAATTACTCGGATAGTAGCCGTCCTCTCCTTTTCGTCGGCAAGAGTTCGCGTATTGATAGCCGCGGGTACCGAGCAGCCGAAGCCCATAATCATAGGCATAAACGCTCTGCCCGAAAGTCCGAAGCGGCGGAAAACTCTGTCCAGCACGAACGCGATACGCGCCATATAGCCGGTGTCTTCTAAAATTGAGAACCAAAGGAACAGCAGAAGAATCTGAGGAAGGAAGCCGAGCACGGCGAAAATTCCGCCGAGCACTCCGTCCGCAACAAGTCCCGAGAGCCAGTCGAGTTTGATAGCTCCGCCGACTGCGTCGATAATAAGTCCGAAAATCGTATCGAATATGTTAAACAGTATTACCCCCGGTGAGAACACCGCGCCGTCGTAGAAAATGCCGACGAAGGTTGCAAGCCCTTCCGAAAGGTCTAAATCGTCCAGCGCTGGAAGTCCGTCCCCTCCGCCTATGCGCGACCACGCGCCGATATAGAGGAAATCCTCCGAAAAGGTTACGTGGAAAATCGCAAACAGAATTACGATAAAAACGGGGATTGCCCAGACGCGGTGGGTTAAAAGTTTGTCGCGTTTGTCCGAGGCGGTCATAATATCCTTGTTGGATTTGACCTTTGCCGTTGACAGCTTTTCGGCTATGTATTTATATCTGCGGTCGGCGATTTCCGCCTCTAAGTCCGCGCCCTGCGAAGCGTTTTCATACGCCGCTTTCGCACCCTTGCGTTCGAGCTCGAGCTCGTCGTTTTCCAACAGCTTTACCGAGTGGAACAGCGGCGAGGATACGCCCTCCGCCTCGTAATAAGCGCACGCGGTTTCAAGCTGAGTTTTAAGCGCGTCCTGCAAAACGGTTACGCCCTTTCTCTCCGCGGGCATAGCGGCGGCTTTATCCATAAGCTTTTTAATGCCGTTGCCTTTGAGTGCGCAGATTTCTACTACGGGAACGCCCAGCGCCTTTTCGAGCGCGGCGGCGTCAACCTTGTCGCCCGCCTTTTCAACCTCGTCCATCATATTGAGGGCGACGATAACGGGAACGTCCATTTCCAGAAGCTGGGTCGTAAGATAGAGGTTGCGCTCTAAGTTGGTCGCGTCTACGATATTGATAATGCCGTCAATCTCGCCGTCCAGAATAAAGTTACGCGAAATAACTTCCTCGGGCGTGTAGGGCGACAGCGAATAGATACCGGGCAAATCGACGATAGAAATATTTTTATCGCCGCCCTTGTAAACGCCTTCAAGCCTGTCAACCGTGACGCCGGGCCAGTTGCCGACGTGCGCCGTCGCGCCCGTGAGCGCGTTGAAAAGAGTCGTCTTGCCGCAGTTGGGATTTCCCGCTAATGCGAAAGTTTTCATTGTAATTCCACCTCCACGCAAGCAGCCTCGGCTTTGCGCAAAGTAAGCTCGTAACCGCGGATGGTAATTTCAATCGGGTCGCCGAGCGGCGCCTTTTTCTTCATTGAAAGCTGCGCGCCGGGGGTAACTCCCATATCGAAGAGTCTGCGGCGGATTTTGCCCTCTCCCGTTACAGCTTTGATTGTGCCGCTTTCACCGACGGCAA
>JAIEAS010000012.1 GCA_029071285.1 Clostridia bacterium | reverse complement strand
ATTATATTATATGCCGCAAAATATGTCAATAGTAAAAGTACAAAAAAGTGTACTTTAATGGAATTTTTGGAAAAATCACTTGCCGTCATTGCGAGCGAAGCGAAGCAATCCAGAAGCAAAGCACTTAAAATGAGCGTACGGTCTGGATTGCCGCGGGAGCGTTGCTCCCTCGCAATGACGAAGAGGCGGAATGACAAAAGGGGCAAAAAATCGTACCACGTTATCTGATTTTACCCGAGGGTAAACGAAGAGAGGGAGCAAAAGCGGCGGCGCAAAATCTGAAAGGAAAAGTGCGAATGTGGAATCCGCGCCGCCCGCTTTATCCCTAAATGAAACAATAATTAAGCCCTCCTTGGGGAGGGTGGCACCGCAATGGCGGTGACGGGTGAGGTTGACCTCATCAGTCGCTAACGCGACAGCTTCCCCAAGGAAGCCTAAATTAAGGAGAAATATATGAAAACAAAGCTAAGAAAATTATGGACCGTAATAGCCGCGGCGTTGTGCGCAGTACTGCTGTGCTCGGCGGCGGTGTTCGGCGGCTGCGCGACTGCAAAGCTGAGCGGCGGTAAAGAAAATAATAAATCTACAGCCGCGGCTGCGCTTGCACCGCCTGCAACCGTTCCTACCATTACCTGGTCGGCGGTGAACGCATTGAAATCAGACGGCGTAAGTTATTACGCTACTAGCCAAACGGGCTGCTATCAAAAGCATGTTTCAAGTAACAACTGGTGGGCAATCAGCGAAATGGGCTCACCAAACTCTTCTTACGGAAACTGTAAATTTTATCCGAATTACAGCACTTCAAGTTACGGCACTCCGGTTGCAAGAGCAGACGCATCAAGAACTGAATATAAAGTAGGTAGCGGTACTCCCCATTACGTTCACTTTAAAACGGAAATTACCATTCCCGCCTATACTAAATACGAAGTAAAGTATAACATGTATGTTTATATCTATCCATCATGTCCGGAGAATTCTTCAACTACGCCCACTAGGTACTATGGTTGGGCGGATTTATGTTGGTACGGGGCAGCGGGTGATACGTCAGATACTATGCACTTCGGGTACCATGATAATGGTTCTAGTAACCCTGCTGCTGAGGTTTCATATTCCGGAACAGTCAGTTACCGTTTGCATGCTAAGAGTAAAAGAAATAACAGCGGTACTAACAGCTATACTGTTACGACTACTTATACCAACAATACGGGCTCAGATCAAACCTTTACGCGCTATTGCGGCTTTTTTGCGAACTGTCAAGTAGGCGGTACTTATAAGTATAAATACGACGCCTATGCAACGGTAACGCCGGAAACTCCCACTTTTATTGAGTACGTAGGTCCCGCAAAGCCGAGCGTTGAAGACAGTGAAAAAGAAAAAACCTATAACGGCAACTGGCAGGATTTTGCTATTAAAGATATAGGTTTGTCAACCTTAGTTGAAGTAAAGCACAGGATTGCCGGCACCGATAACGTGCTGTACACATACGACCCCGACACGGTAACTACAACGGGCAACAGCCATATGACGGGCAACAATTTAAGCGTAAAAGACGCGGGCTTATATACTTTAAAATTTAAACGCGATCCCGCTACGGTGCAATGGGACGACGGTGATACCGACGATTACTGTGAAGTTACGGTTGAAATGAAGCCCAAACCGCTGGCAATAAGCTGGGCGACCCAAGCGTACAACAACGGTTTAACGGGTACAAACAGTATGTTCTTTATGCTTCCGTCACCCAATGTAACGGTGGGAACGGCGCAGTTTTTAAGCGCGGTGAAGTATTACGAGCGTAACGATTACGACACGGGCACGGGCAAGGTTGTGGCGGGCGCTTCGGACGTCAGCCTTGCAAACCTTCAACAGGATACGGACTATTACGCGGTAGTGGATTTCGATACTACTACTGCGGGCTATAACTACACGTTTGACGGCGACAACTTCTGCGCGTTTTCAACGAGGGACGGCAGGCAGATAGTAGTCGTAACGGTTAAAAACTCGGGCGAGACTTACGACGGCTCGTCGCACCCCGCGATAGCAGAGGCGGTAACGACAACGGGCGACCCGCTTATAGTCGGCACGGATATAGATTTCCGTTATACCTATTATCTGGCGGGCGACCCCGTGTACGATACGGGCTCGACAGTTCCGCCTACGAACGCGGGCACTTACACGCTGAAGGTTGAAATCAAGCCGACGTATGACGATGATTTCAAGCCCTTCGACAATATGACTTTCACTTATAAGATAGAGAAAGCCGACCCCGTTCTGGACCCCATACTCGCAAACCCCGCCGCACAGCTTTACACGGGCAACAGCCTGCCCGCACTTGCCGCGGGAGCTTCGGGCACGGCAGGCACGTACAGCTTTGACGCGGGACAGACGTTGCTTCTGGGCGCGCACGATTACAGCTATACTTTTACGCCGACGGATACTTCGAACTATAACACCGTTAAGGATATGTTCGAGCTCGTTGCATACGACGCGAAGATAAACTCTATTACGGCAACCTTCGACCCCGACCCCGACGGCGACGGCGTGGCGGTGGACATATACGACTCGTGGAAGCTGGATGACTTAATACCCTATCTCACGATAGAGGGAACGGACGAAACGGGCGGCATTGTAAGTCCGCTTTACGGCTACACTTTAAGCGGTACGCTGACGGCGGGCACAAGCACGATAACCGTTAAGTACGGCAGCGGCGCGGACGAAGTGCAATGCACCTTTACCGTCAACAACGTAATTGCGTGCGTATTGCAAAGCATAAGCGCAACATTCTCGCAGGACGGAAAGGTGTTTACTTCGACCAACGTTGACGACCTGAAAGTCTGGCTCGAAGTCAGAGGTACTTACAACGACGGCAGGGACCACGGTCTTATCGACGGCACGGACTACGACCTTACGGTCGACGACCCCAGCGGCGAGCTTACGGTCGGCGTTTCTACGATAGACGTTTCGTACTGGCATGAGGGCGTGAAATACACCACGAGCTTCCCCGTCAACGTAAAGCCCGTAGTGCTTGACAGCATTCAGGCGGATTTCCAACCCGGACTGAACAAGATTACGAGCACGACAGCTTTGCGAGTATTGAAAAACTGGCTGACGGTTACGGGCACGAACAACGACGGAAGCGACTTTGAAACGAGCGACCCCGACAACAAAATTGACGCGAACGATTACGCGCTTTCGGGCAAGCTTGTCGGCGGAACGACCTCGAAAATTACCGTAAAGTATCAGGGCAAGAGCACCACGTTTGACGTGGACGTGGAAACTTCGCCTTACGACGGAAAGAGAACTCTTATCCCCGTGCCTGTAATTGACCAACTTTCGTACACGGGCAATGAGATAGATATAATAAGCGGCTGGGCGCATATTGCGTTGGTGGATTGCAGCGGCAATAAATACACCTCCGCGGGCAAATACACGCTTATTTTAACCATTAAAGATTTTGACCAGTACGAGTGGGATACTACAAGCCTTACTCCCGTAAAAGCGGGAACTAAGGGACTTGCGAAGTACGCGCTTGCGGACGATTTCGTCGGCTACACAATCGATGACGATACCCTCACGGCGGAGTGGGAAATCGCGCCCGCGGTATTGAAGGGAACCTGGAACGAGAGCGGAACGCTTGACCTTGTAAGCACAAGCTATAAGGGCAGCTGCGACGGGCTTATCGGTTATAAGTATTTCGATAGCAACGGCAACGAAGTTACCGAGCTTTACGAAGGCGCGAAATATTACGTTTTAGCCGAGCTTCTGGATACAAACAACTTCGTACTCGACGAAAGCACGGCAGAGCTTTTGAGTACGCCGTACGAGTACACGGTACCCAAGACGACACCGAACGCTTTTGAAAAGGCGTGGAACACGGTAAAGGAGACAATGATGCAAACGTGGATGGGCTTGCCTATCTGGGCGTGGGCGCTTATTGCGCTTGCGGTGCTGATACTGCTGATAATAATTATCGTAGTAGCTTGCAAACGCCGCAAGAGCAAGGAAGAAAAGGAAGAAATCAAGGCGCGCCGTGAAGAAGAACGCTTACGCAAAGAGGAAGAAAAGCAGCGCCGTGAAGAGGAGCGCGAAGCTGAACGCCAGCGCCGCGAGGATGAGCGCCGTTTACAGCAGGAGAAACTCGAAGCAGAACGAGAGCTTGCAAAGGCAAAGCAGGAAGCCGAGCTTGAAAAAATCCGTGCCCAAGCACAGGCTGGTATGGTCGGCGCAGGTATGGCTACAATGGCTGTGGCACAACCTCAACAGCAAGTACAGCCGGTACAGCAACCCGTACAGCAAGTTGTGGATAATACCAACAATGAGCTTCTGAAAGAAATGCGCCAGCAGATGGCGGAGCTTCGTGCCGATAATAAGGCAACTCAGGCGCAGTTGCAGGCAATGCAGAATTCACAGAACAATCAGGCAATGCCTGCGCATCAGCCTATGCAGTACCCTATGTACCCGCAATATCAGCAGATGCCTATGATGCCTCAGTACCCGCAAATGCCTATGCAGTCATACGGCGGCGACCCTACTTTGGCAAGGCTTGAAGCACAGCTCAACGCAATGCAAGCTGAACAGCGCGCAAGGTATGATGCCGAACAGCGTATCGAGCTTGCGGCAATGCGTGCGGAACAGCACGTTGACAGAGATTCGCGCCACAGCGTAGATTTGGCGGCAATGCGCGAGCATATCAACGGACACAACTATAACCGTATTCCCGATTACAGCCAGCAGTCGTACAATCAGCAGCCCAATTCAATGGATATGATGGGCGCGCTCGTTGCGGCAACGTTACGCAATATGGCGAACGGCGAGCTTGCTGCAACGCAGTCCGTTCCCGAGCTTCCTCAGAAAACGGAAACGGCAACGCCTGCGGCGAAGTATCCTTCCGACGCGGTAATCACTACCACGACGACGGTAGATACTACAAAGAACGGCGCGATACGCAGGGACGAGAACTTCGATATAGACGGTTTCTACGACCCGCTCGACTAACACTATTCAAGCATAAATCAATAAGCCGCCCGAGCCAAAGG
>JAIEAS010000119.1 GCA_029071285.1 Clostridia bacterium | reverse complement strand
GTTATAAATTATTTTACAACGAACTGCGAAATGATTAAATCGGGCTCCTCAGTGTCGTAATCGTTCACGTACGTTAAGGTCAGCGTATAGGTGTAATTTGCGCTCTGCATTAATGCCTGCTGCTGGTGCATATTCATAGTTACGCCCAGATACTTAACCTGTGAATCAACGGTGATAACTCTGCGTTTTTTGCCGAGGTGCGTGTCGTCGGTAATCTTCGTCTGCATAGAGTTTACCGTATATCCCATCTGCTGATAGGACGACGTCAGCGTGCTGGTATACGCTTCTTCCGTTATAGTCCACGTTGCGTCGATTTTAGCGGAGTTAATCAGATTTAAGTTCGAGCCCGTCGTGGAATTGAAGTAATACGCAACGACTCCCGTCATCGTCTTTTTAGTCCAGCTTTCGGGGCAGATAAATTTGTAGCTCGCCCCCGAAACGGAATTGAAACCTTCGGGCGCGTTTACGGTTACGGCGCACTCCGCGTAAACCGACGAATTCTTTTCGGCGTAAACCTTAACGGTAGCCGTACCGACGGTAACCGCCGTAAGCTTGTCGTTTTCGTATCTGACAACCGTTTCGTCGGAAACTTCGATTTTTACCTCCGCTTCCGCGGGCTCAACCGTGTACGTAAGCGATTTTTCTCCGTCAAGCTCAAGCGTTACCGAGGTTTCGCTTAAAGTTATCTCTTTGGCAACGACTCCGCCGTCATTGCCGCCCGCACAGGCGGAAAGTCCCACACACACCGCCACCGCCACTACTGCGGCGATTAAAGCAAGCAACCATTTTTTCATAATTCTTCTCCTTTTCGGTTAAAATATTTAGTACAAGTATCTTGTACTTGTAACTATATTATACAAGTAGCTTGTACTTTTGTAAAGTAAATGAAAACGAAAATTGCAGAAAACATTAAATATTACAGAAAGCAGTTAAACCTTACGCAGGAGCAGCTCGCGCAAAAAATTTGCGGCAAAAAGAGCCTTATATGTAACTACGAAACGGGCTACAGCACTCCAGATATCTACACGCTGTGCCGCCTTGCGGATATTTTTGAAATATCGCTTGACGAACTTGTGGAGTGGCAAAAAGACGAATAATTGCTTCTTTCAGATTTCCGAAGCCGCCCGCGCATTCCGCGCGGGCGGCTTATCGTTTGATTAGTGATTAGTCATTCAGATACGACAGTAATTAAGATACGCCGCAAAGCCTAAGGCTTTTTAGTTATCGTCGGTGTCGTCTTCCGCGTCAGCTTCCTGCTGATAGAAATCGAAAACTTCCTGCAAAAGGTTTTCGTCCTCGATAGGCTCTAAACTTTCCTCCTGTTCGTTCAGGCGGAAAATAACCACCTCGTCGTCGGCGATTTCGTCGCTGGGTTCGGCGGCGAGCAGCAGGGTGTATTTCACTCCCTTGTACTCGGTTACGTCCAGAAGTTTGAAGTTGATAATTTTTCCGTCGTCGTCGATAAGCTCGATAATATCACCGTCAAGCTCTTCGTCTTCCATATCTTCCATATTAATTACTCCCTCTCTGTTTGATTTTAGCAAGATAGCCGTCTAAAATATTCGCCGCGGCGAGCGCGTCCACGTAATTTTTGCGTTTTTCGCGGCGCATACCCTCGGATATTAAAACCTCGTGCGCCATCTTCGTGGTAAACCGCTCGTCCTCGCAAACCACGGGAATCGAGGTTGCCTCTTTCAGCCGTTCGATAAACTTGCTTGTTTTTTCGGTCTGAACGGCGTTTGTTCCGTCGAAGTTGACGGGCAGTCCGCAGACGATTACCGTTGCGCCCTTTTCCTTTGCGATTTTTACGAGCTCGGCAACGTCTGTTTCAAGCCCTTTTCTGAAATAGGTCTGCGACGGCAGCGCGTAGGTATTGAACGGGTCAGAAATTGCGACCCCTATCCGCTTGTCGCCGATATCGAACGCGACGTATCTTTCCATAGGACAAGTATAGCATATAAAAACGACAATATCAAGCGCAAAAGCAATATTGCCGTGCAAACTGCACGGCAATATTTTTTAGTTAGACTGGCTTTCGCCGTTACCGCCCAACTGTTCAAGCTTACTGTCGATATACTGTTCCGCCTTCTGCATTAAATCTTCCTGATTTTTCTTTACGAGATTGCGGAGCTTGCAGTTATTAGCGACAATAAGCGCGCCGCCCGCCATACCGACGATAGCGCCAAGAATAAACTTTTCCACTTTTATCTCCTTGTAAAAAAGGGTTATAATATTCCCTATATACAGTATGGGCAACCGCTGTTATAATATAAATGTAAATATTTTCTATCAACCTAACGTTGACGGCGTATCACCCGCCGTCATTGCGCCCGAGCGTAGCGATGGTTTGCGCACCTTATTGTCATTTCGAGCGTAGTCGAGAAATCTTTATATATCTTTGGCGCAAAACGTAGCGAAGCAATCCAGAAGCGCGGCGCTTAAGAAGAGCGTAACGTTTGGATTGCCGCGGGAGCGTTGCTCCCTCGCAATGACGATAAGAGCGCGCTAACAAGAATAAAGCCGCCCGCGGATTTTCCGCGGGCGGCTGTGTGCCTGTACTATTAGTCTATATTGTCATAGAAACCGTCGACGTCTGCAAACGAATCCTCGCGCTCGCGGCGGACTGCCGTCGCGTCTTTTTTGGTCGTGTCAACCGTCGTCGTGGTCGTGATAACCGCGTCCGCGGGATACATAGTCGGCGTGGAAACCGACGTGCTCTCTTCCACGTTCTGCGGTATTTCCGCCACGGGCGCCGACTGAGGCAAAACGCCGTTGCTGCGCACTGCCGAAGCTATCACAGCCCCTAAGAACTCGGGCGTAAGCTCATGGTCGCCCACAGAAACCGTTCTGTTGTTTTCTTTGACCTGCTCGAGCTTTAACTTCATAATTTCGAGCTCGGTTCTGAGCGCGGTTATTTCTTTATCCGACTTCAGTGCGGCAATTTCCTTATCCGCGTTATCCGCTTTCATTCCCGCGAACTGCGCAAACATCATTGCCATCATCTCGGTCATACTGTTGCCGCCGCCCGAAGACTGCGCGGGCATCTGCATAGCCTGAGGCATTTGCTGAGGCATCTGTGCCTGCATAGGCTGTTGCGCAGGCATTGCCTGCTGTGCGGGCTGCTGTTGTTGAGGCTGTTGCTGCTGCATAGCCATCGAAGCCATACCGGCTCCCGCCATTCCTGCCTGAGCCTGTGCGCGTATCTTTTCAAGCTCCGCCTGCTGTTTAGCCATAGCAAGCTCGCGTTCTGCCTGCAGTCTTTCCTGCTGCATACGGCGCTCGTCCTCTCTGCGCTGTCTTTCCTCTTCCTTGCGCGCCTTGATTTCTTCGCGCTCCGCCTTTGACTTTCTGCGTTTTGCGCATACCGCTATTATTATGATAAGCAGTATGATAAGCGCCAACGCTATTGCAAGCCAAGCCCAGACAGGCAAGCCCATCCACGTCTTGGATACGAATTCTTTAACGTTTCCGATAAACGCCGCCGCACCCGTCTGAGGTACGGTATAGGATATTCTGTCGCTCGTCGCGGCAAGATTGCCGTCGCTCGTCTTGAACAAAACGTTGCCCTGCTCGGCATCGATGCCGCCGAATACGGCTTCAACCCTGAACGACTTGCCGCCCTTTAATTCGGGGGTTTCGATATACTGACCTGCGTCGTCGTAGTATCTGTAGCCTACGCTCAGCGTTTCGCCCGTGATAAGCTTGGTTACCGCCTCGGGCAGTTTAAGCGTTGCGCCGCCGGCGGTCTTTGACCAGAGGTTGGTCGTATCCACAACCATCGGGGTTACGTTCCACTTCATCGAAGCCGTAGTTTCGTCTACCGGCGTTACATCAGCTTCGGTTGCGGTATATCTCATAAGCGCTTTTGTAGTGCTTTCCGCGTCTTCGGGATATGCCCAGCAGTAGTTGTCGTCCGTAAGCTCGAGCACGAGAATATATCCGCTTGCGCTTACGTTGCGAATATCTTTATAATCGCCGCTGAGCTTAACGATATCCTTTATCTGCGCCCAGCTTCCGCCGAGAAGATTTTCAAGGTTGAAATATTCGCCGCTGAAAATAATCTCCGGAATCGTAGGCAATTCCAACGCTTTGGGATTGATTACGAATTTTACTTTGTTCGACTTATCAAGAACGTACGAGTCCGCGTATTCGGGCTTTATTTCTATTACGAATGTATACTCGCCCGCGTCCGCTTCGTTCGCCTTAAAGTCTGCAAGCGCACACAGAACGTTGCCGTCCTTGCGAACCTTTATATCGTAGTAATCGCTGTCCCATACGTCGCCCGTTTCACTGTTTGTAAGGGTGAACAGCTTGCTTACGTCCAGCGTATCGCCGTACTCGAAGTCTTTTAACGCCTCGTCGTTAACGCTCAGGTTTATCTGAGTCATATTTCCGCCGAGCAGCAAACGCTTGGGATTTTTGGCGGCGTCGTCCTCGAGCTGATACTTCTTTGCGCCGTCCTCAGTGAGAACAGCTTTAACGTATATGTACGTAGGCGTAGTTTCGGTAAATCTGTCGTTCGTGCACAGCGCCTTTATCTCCGCCTCTGTCATGGGAACGGTGTCCGTTGCTTCTTTATAGAACTCGTATTCTACTTTGCCCTCCTGCGCGGAAGTCAGATCGAGCAAAGCTATCTGCAAGTGCGCAAGCGAGCTGTCGTTGAAGTAGTCGTCCGCGTAAACGATATTCGTCCACACGAGGTCAATCTGCTCCTTGGCAATCTTCCAGGGGATTTTAACCCTCATCGTGCTCGAACCGGCTGCGGTTACGTAATTGTCGGTAAGCGTTACCGTTGCGTCTATTTCGTAATCGCCCGCAACCGTCTTCTTGATAACGCTGTCGTCGAATACTACGCTCTTCACCGCGTCGGGGAAGAGAGCGGATGAAGCAAGGGTAATCGTAATAGGCTTGCCGTTATATACGGGCGGTTTTGCCGGATCGTACTTTTCTACGGTTGAGCCTTCACGCTGAAACATAAGGGGTATTTCACTGCCCGTTACGCTTGCGGTGGCTTTGTTTATTTCCACCTCGAAAGTAATCGTCGCCGTGCCGTCGCCGTTGTTCTGATACGACTTGAATTTGCTCGTCGCGAAGGTTGCCGGCAGACTGTAGTTCGTGTCAGTAGACTTGATTACCGCGGTTACGGTATACGTGCCCGCCTTGTTCAGGGAAGTTACGGCAGCTCCGTCCGCATCCGCGTACGAAATCGGTGATGCGTAATCGAGATAGCTTATACCCGAAAAATCAAGATAAATCTTAAACTCTTTTACGCCTAAGGCCTTATCGTACTCATAGGTAAGTCCGCCCGAGGGGATTGCCGCGTCCGCGTCGCCTGCGTTTTCACCGCGCGCAGTGTTGTAAACTATTGCTATGTCGTCAATGCTCGCCTCGCCCGCAGTTACGGATACCGCCTGCGAAGCGGTCGTGCCTAATTTATAGTTTTTATTAACTGCCGCCGCCGCGTCGGGCGCAAGCTCGAAAGTCAGCGTGTACGTACCTACGCTGAATTTATTGCCGTCGCCCTTAAGCGTGGTAACGTCGAGCGTAACGTCCCCTATCTTCGCGGTACTGCCGACCTGCGTTTTGCCGCCCGTCGTCGTGCCGTTAGTGAATACGTAGTACAGGTTGAGCATAGGCTCTTCCTCGCTGCCGCCCGTGGGGGTGCACGCGCCGCCGGTGGTTGTGTATTCTGCAGTGATATTGCCCGTAGTGCTCGTCTTTAAATTGAAGTTAGTCTTGTTGGAAAGAGGGGAAAGGAAATTGATAACAAGCTCTTTCTTCTCTATCGTAAAGGTCTTGGTTTTGGGGCTTGACGAAATCGCACTTGCCCAAGTGTAGTTGTCCGAATCAGCCAGACCGAAAGTTACGGTATACTCCGCCGCATTGGTTGCCGAAAGCTTTTTATTTACCTCGTCGTAGTCAACCGTGAAATAGTTATCCGCGCTCTTGAACTGCGTTCCTGCGGTATTTGCCGTAAGTGCTGTCGTGCCTGCGGTTATTCCCGATATTTTAAGTTCGTCGGTGTCGTAATCGTTAAGCGCAAAGTCAATCGCGTTAGCTGAGTAAGTGTCTTTATCTTTGGCAAACGAAGGCAAACTACTTACTTCTTTTTGTTTTATTTTAAGTTTAAACTCTCTCTTAGCGGAAGTATTTGTTGAACTGTCCTGCCACTTTAAACCTGATGAAGTTGTCAATTCGCAAGCAACAGTATATTCATCTACGTCTTTAGCGTTAGACGGATACGTAATGGTCATATTTGCCGCAGTATACGCATCTGCTACATACCAGTCTTTATTCTGAATTTCTGCAAATATATCGTTTGAAGTCCATACGTTGCCGTTATAGGTTACTTCAATATCTTCAGGCAATGCCAAGCTATTCGCCTGGGCAGCAACACCGTATACTTCCTCTGCATTGTTACCGCCGTTCTTGGAAGTTAACATTACAGAAACCGTATAATCCGTAATATTTATTCCCGCGGGTAAATCTATCGTAGCTGTGGTTGTATCTATCGCCGTCTGATAATTTACGCCGCCGTCTGCTGCGCTTTTGGGCGACATAAGCACAACCATTCGCCTTACGCCGAGCCCGCTATATTTTACGTTCAGTTTACCTCCTGAAATTTTTATCTCAGGATCAAAACCTGCATCGTAGTCTGATGCCGATTTTATATAAAGCTTATATTCGGGTGTACCGCTTGGCGCACTGATAGAACTGAAAGTAGTTCCCACTGCGGGCGACGCCGTAGTTGCATAAATCAAGCTTTCAGGATTGAGGTTTAATGCCGGACGATAATAAACATCAGCCATATAACTACAGTATGACGCTTTACTATGGTCCACTGTCAGATAACATGCACGGCTTTGCGGATCTCTACCGGGATTACGAAGCCAGTATCTTTTATTTCCACTATCTTGTGCTGTATTTCCGGCACTGGTCGTTCCTACTACCGCATTATTGGTTTCCACGACGAAACCGCTTGTCTCCGCATTATACGTAGCGCCTAAAGGGTGCGCGGCAAAACCGTATGACGTGTTGAAAATATCGTTATAATCAAGAAAGAAAATTTTGTCGTTAGTAGTTTCTTCTATGGCATAGGCAGTAGAAGTTGTACCCATAACGGCGTATCCGCCGTTTAACATATTGCTTGCACTTGCCGCTGTTGTGCCGTCATCACCCTTAGCGGCATCGGACACCCCGGAAATAGTACCGTACGGCGAAAGAGTGCCGCTCACAAGATTTGGTGCAACAGCTACTGTTTTAAGAAAATTATTCTGCATCGCGTCCCTTTCATAAGAATTGAATTTTGAATACATGAAAGTCGACGATTGCGTTAACGTTTTCTTGGTTCCGTTATCATAGTAAGTTTCATAGCCGTTTAAGAAAGAACGCGCTTTACCTGAATACCAGAATACGTTTTTCAAATTATGCGAATCATTTATAGTTAACAATCCAAGAACCGTATCCGCAAAAAGCAAATAACCATTATTGCCGCCCGCGTCGTCCGTATAGTCGTTACTTAACACACGCCACAAAATCGGATTTGTAGAATTAGTTCCAAAATATACTTTGGAAGTCTGTGCCGTGCCTAATCCGTTTTTAATGTTGTCGGTGTCAAAGCCGCCGTCGCTGTCGTAATTAAAATACGCGCCGTAAGAAGCTCCTGCCGCGTTCGCGCTTTTTACCTTAGCATTAAGCCCGCCGAGAATCGCAACAGAGCAACACAGCGTTACCGCGCACAATAACGAAAGTATTACCGTCATTAATTTCCGTGATTTAATTTTTTGCATTGTGATCTCCTATTTCTCTTTGTCATCCTGAGGCTTGCCGAAGGATCTCCTTTTATTCCTCATTATTTGTTCGGAATGAGATTCTTCACTGCGTTCAGAATGACAAGAAACAACAAAAAAAGTGTGGCTCCGAAGAGACACACCCTGCTTATGTAGTATCTCTTACGGTTACCACACCTTAATTACAATATCTTAATC
>JAIEAS010000118.1:5026-7994 GCA_029071285.1 Clostridia bacterium | reverse complement strand
ATACGGCAAGCGAAATTAATAAAATTTTTATTGAAATAGTAATGGCGCCTGCTTATACCGATAAAGCTCTTGAAGTACTGAAATCCAAGAAAAATATCAGACTTCTGCAAATTGAAAACATTTCCGCGAAGCGCGAGAAGTCTGCATTCGATATGAAGAAGGTTTACGGCGGTCTGCTTGTTCAGCAATATGACGAAAGTCTTATTGCGGGCGAAGATATGAAGCTTTTCAAGACCAAAGCAAAGGTCGAAACTTCCACGTTGCCAAACGGAAACGTAAAGACCGTTTACGGCAACGGCGTCGTAACAAAGCGCGCGCCTTCTAAGGAAGAAGTAGAAGCAATGCTGTTTGCGTGGAAAGTAGTTAAACACACGAAATCGAACGCAATCGTTATAGGCAAGAGCGGCAGAACGACAGGTATAGGTATGGGTCAGACCAACAGAATTTGGGCGGCTCAGCAGGCTATAGCACACGCTGGCGAAGAGGCAAAGGGCTCGGTTATGGCTTCCGACGCATTTTTCCCTTTTCCCGACTGCGTGGAAGAGTGTGTAAAAGCGGGAATAACCGCAATTATTCAGCCGGGTGGCTCCATTCGCGATAAGGACTCGGTTGAAGCTTGCGACGCGGCGGGTATCGCAATGGTATTTGTAGGCGACAGACATTTCAAACATTAAATTTTAATAAACGGCATCTATGGTTGTTCAGATTAGCCGGAGAATAAATTATTGAAGAAACATAAATTTTTTCGTTTTACAATAAGTGGCGATGATTTAAATTTGCAGGACATTACTAGCAAAGTAAACTTACCCGGCAAAATTTATGAAAAAGACACGATTATTAGTAAACTCGGTAAGACAATTGTACAAAAAACTAATCGCTGGCTTTTTTATGACGAGCAAATGGGGGAATCAAGCGTTTCACAATTTTTAACGAAAAATCTGCTGATAATTTATCAGCATTTTGAAGAATTAAAATATTTTATTGATAAATATAAAGCCTATATTGAATTAGTTGTCTATGCTGACAATAAGACTGATTTATCGTTGTCAAAAAGGCAAATTGGTTTATTAAATAAAATAGGGGTAAAATTTTATATTTCTTTTTGTTAAAGTAATATAGACAATTTTAGTGAGGTCGGTATGAACGTACTTGTAATAGGAAACGGCGGCAGAGAACACGCAATTCTGCTTGCGCTGAAAAAGAGCAAGCGGGTAGAAAAACTGTATTGTATGAAAGGCAATGCAGGTACGGCTGAAATTGCGGAAAACGTTGACGTCGATTATATGGATATCGGGGCGGTGAAAGCTTACGCCGCAGAACATCCCGAAATTGATTATTACGTAGTTGCGCCGGACGACCCTTTGGCTGCGGGGCTTGTTGACGAGCTCGAAGGTATGGGCAAGCGTTGTTTCGGTCCGCGAAAGAACGCCGCCGTTATAGAGTCGAGCAAGGCTTTTGCAAAGCAGCTTATGAAAAAGTACAAAATTCCTACGGCAAAGTATGAAACTTTCGACGACTACGAAAAGGCTTTGTCATACGTCCGCGCAGCAGGTACGCCCATCGTTTTGAAAGCCGACGGGCTTGCGCTCGGTAAAGGCGTGTTGGTCTGCGAAACGCTTGAGCAGGCGGAAAAAGGTTTGAAAGAAATGATGCTTGATAAAACCTTCGGAAGCGCAGGCAACAAAGTGGTTGTGGAAGAGTACCTCCGCGGTTTGAAATACACCCCCGGCGAAGAGGTTTCCGTTCTCGCGTTTACCGACGGAAAAACTATCGTGCCTATGATAACTTCTTGCGACCATAAGCGCGCCAACGACGGCGATACCGGTATGAATACTGGCGGTATGGGAACGTTCTCACCCTGTCCGTTCTGGAATAAGAAGCTTGAAAAGCAAGTTCTTAAAAAGATTATGATTCCTACCGTCAAGGCAATGAACAAAGAGGGCAGAACGTTTAAAGGCTGTCTTTATTTCGGACTTATGCGGACTGATAAGGGAATGAAGGTTGTTGAATACAATTCACGTTTTGGCGATCCCGAAACGCAGGTTGTTTTGCCTATGCTTAAAACCGACCTTATGGATATATTCGAAGCCGTTACCGAGGGCAGACTCGATAAAGTAAAAATCGAGTGGGAAGACGGCGCGTGCGTTTGCCTCGTGCTTGCAAGCGGCGGATATCCTAAAAGCTACGTTAAGGGCAAAAAGATTACTATCGGCGACGTTGGCGACGTAACGCTCGTTCACGCGGGTACCGCAGTAAAGAACGGTGAACTTGTTACCAACGGCGGCAGAGTTATGGGCATAGTCGCAAAGGGCAAAGACGTTGAAGAAGCCCGCAACAAAGCTTATAAAGCGGCTGAAAATATCAGCTGGGAAGATATGCAATACAGAAAGGACATAGGGATAAAATACCGTGAAGGTTGATAATATGATTTTCAGAATTTTCGTTGAAAAAAAGGACAATTTGCAGGCGGCTAAGGTTAAAGAGGATATCTGCAATCTGCTCAAAATTTCGGTTGCAGACGTGCGCACTTTTATCCGCTACGACGTAGAGGGGATGAGTGCAAGCGAGTTCGCCGCGGCAGTGCCGTGCGTATTCTCTGAACCGCCCGTGGATAACGTATACTTTGAAGATATTCATCCGAGTGACGAATACTCGGTGTTTGCGGTTGCATATCTCACGGGTCAGTACGACCAGCGCGCAGACAGCGCGGCGCAGTGCGTTCAGCTTTTGACGCGCAGAGCGCGCCCTCTGATTAAGTGCGCAACCGTTTACGCGGTAAAGGGCGTTGATGCGGAGCAGCTTGTAAAAATTAAAAAGCATTTAATTAACCCCGTTGAGTGTGAAGAGGTAAGCCTTGAAAAGGCAAAATCGCTTGCGCACGTTGCGGTAGAAGCTGAAAGCGTTAAGGCGGTAGAGGGCTTTATAGATTTTGACGAACAGGCTATTGCAAAATACCACGGAAGTATGG
>JAIEAS010000118.1:0-5016 GCA_029071285.1 Clostridia bacterium | reverse complement strand
GTCTGTGGAAGACCTTGCTTTTGTACGCGACTATTTTAAAAGCGAGGGCAGAAACCCGACCGAAACAGAAATAAAAGTTATAGATACTTACTGGTCGGACCATTGCCGTCATACGACCTTTGCAACCGAAATTAAAAATATTGAAATTCACAGTGACAACGTACATATACAGAAGGCGTTGGACTTATATAAAAAATTATTCAACGAGCTTTATAAAGACAGAAACGACAAGTACGTCTGTCTTATGGACATTGCGACTATTGCCGCAAAAAAACTTAAGAAAGACGGCAAGCTGAAAAACCTTGATTTGTCGGATGAAATAAACGCCTGCTCGATTAAAGTTAACGCCGTAATCGACGGCAAAAAGCAGGAATATACCGTGATGTTCAAAAACGAAACGCACAATCACCCGACGGAAATCGAGCCTTTCGGCGGAGCTGCGACCTGCCTCGGCGGAGCTATCCGCGATCCGCTTTCGGGCAGAACTTACGTTTTGCAGTCGATGAGGGTAACGGGTTGCGCAGACCCCACCGAGCCTATTGAAAATACCCTTAAAGGTAAATTGCCGCAGAGAATAATAACGAAAACTGCGGCGGCGGGATTTTCATCATATGGCAACCAGATAGGTCTTGCAACCGGTCAGGTTGAAGAAGTTTACCACGAGGGTTATAAAGCCAAAAGACTTGAAACGGGCTTCGTCGTTGCGGGCGCAAAATCGGATATGATTTACCGCGAAAAACCCGAGTGCGGCGACGTAATTATTCTTCTCGGCGGCGAAACAGGGCGCGACGGCTGCGGCGGTGCAACCGGTTCGTCAAAGGCGCACGACGTTAAGTCCGTGCAGACCTGCGGCGCGGAAGTGCAGAAAGGCAACGCTCTTACCGAGCGCAAATTGCAGAGGCTGTTTTTGAACGAAACCGCAACACGAATGATTAAAAAGTGCAATGACTTCGGCGCGGGCGGCGTTTCGGTTGCTATCGGCGAGCTTGCCGACGGGTTAGTTATAGAACTTGACAAAGTGCCTAAAAAGTACGAAGGACTTTCGGGCACTGAGCTTGCTATTTCCGAGTCGCAGGAGAGAATGGCTGTCGTAGTCAAAGAGAGCGACGCGGAAAAGTTTATCCAGCTTGCAGCGGATGAAAATCTTTCGGCAACGGTAGTTGCGTACGTCACCGACGACAGAAGAATGAAGATGTATCACGGCGGCAGAGCAATCGTTGATATTTCGCGCGATTTCCTCGATACAAACGGCGTCAAGCAAATAACCGACGCCGATATCAAAGATTATATTACGCCTTTCTTTGAAGAGGCGGTTTGCGAAAACTTTAAAGAGAAATTCGTTTCAACATTATCACAACTCAACGTATGTTCCAAAAAGGGACTTGCGGAAATGTTTGACTCGACAATCGGCGCGAAGTCGGTCTATATGCCTTTCGGCGGTAAGTATCAGCTCACTCCCGTAATCGCTATGGCGGCAAAATTTACGGGCGGCGAAACCGACGACTGCACCGTTTCGGCGTACGGATATAATCCCGAGCTTATGTCGTCGTCGCCTTTTACCGGCGCAATATATTCCATAGTCGCATCCGTTTCCAAGATTGTTGCTGCAGGCGGAAAGTACGAGGACGTACGCCTTTCCTTGCAGGAATTTTTCATGCGTTTAAGAAACGATAAAAAGCGTTGGGGTGTGCCTCTGTCCGCACTGTTAGGCGCGTTATATACGCAGATTAATCTCGGTTTGGGTGCAATCGGCGGTAAGGATTCTATGAGCGGCACCTTTGAAGATATCGACGTTCCGCCCACCTTGATTTCTTTTGCTATCGCTCCCGCAAAAGCGTCCGCGCTTATTACTAACGTAATAACAAAAACAGGCGAAAAGCTTTATCTTTTGCCTGTTAAAAAAGATAAATGCTGCGTTCCCGATTTTGCTTATCTTAAAAAGTTATATACGGCAGTAAATAAGAATATTGTCGACGGAAATATCAGATTCGCCACCGTCGTAGAGAAGGGCGGAGCTGCCGCGGCTGTTGCAAAAAGCTGCTTCGGTAACGGGTTCGGTTTCAGCTTCTGCGCAAAAGACGGTCTGTTTAACGAGCGCTACGGCGATATAATAGTGTCCGTTGAAAATGAAAGCTTGCTTGAAGGGCTTGAATATATTTATCTCGGTGAAACGTGCGAGGGCGGATTTACCGCCGAGGGTGAAACGGTTGAGTATACCGACGCGCTTAATGCGTATATCAAAAAGCTTTTCCCGGTATTCCCCATAACTGCGCCCGCAAGCGGCGAAGTGCCTGTCTGCGATTTTACAGTAAAAGAGGGTAAAGCTTCCGATTTGCATGTTGCAAAGCCCAAAGTATTTATCCCCGCGTTCCCCGGAACCAACTGCGAACTGGATACCGCAAGGGCGTTCAGACTGGCGGGAGCCGACCCCGAAATTTTGGTTATTAAAAACCGCACGCCTCAGGATATTGAAGAGAGTGTTCAGGCAATTATCAAAGCGATTGACAATGCAAATATCATAGCTTTCCCCGGCGGATTTTCAGGCGGTGACGAACCCGACGGTTCAGGCAAGTTTATAGCAACCACGTTCAAGAACCCTGCGATATCCGATAGGATAAGCGAGCTTTTGCAAAACCGCGACGGACTTGTTTTGGGCATTTGCAACGGTTTTCAGGCGCTTATAAAGTTGGGACTAGTGCCTTACGGTAAGGTAAGCCCGTTAACGCCCGAATCGCCTACGCTGACCTATAACAATATTTCGCGCCACGTGTCGACTATGGTAAAAATCCGCGTTGCGTCTAATTTAAGCCCCTGGCTTTCGGCTTGTAAGGTTGGAGAGGTTTATTCCGTGCCCGTGTCGCACGGCGAGGGTAAGCTTGTTGCGCCTTTAAAGGCTCTTGAAGAAATGCGCAAAAACGGTCAGATTGCCACGCAGTACGTCGACCTCGGCGGAAAGCCTACGATGCAAAGCCCCTATAATCCCAACGGAAGCATGTGGGCTATCGAGGGTATTACCTCGCCAGACGGAAGAGTGTTCGGCAAAATGGGACACAGCGAAAGAACGGGTGAAAACCTTTACAAGAATTATAACGGCAATTTCAATATGAAAATATTCGAAAGCGGCGTAAAATACTTTAAATAAAATTATTCTTTACAAGCTAAACAGGTTTGTGATATAATCAAAAAAAGCGAGGTTTTTTGTATGAGATGCATATTCTGCAATTTTGAAGACAGTAAAGTTGTAGACAGCCGTGCTGCCGAAGAGGGCAGGACTATAAGAAGACGGCGCGAGTGTTTTAACTGCGGCAAGCGTTTTACCACTTACGAAACAATCGAAGATACGCCTGTACTCGTCGTAAAAACGAACGGTGCGCGTCAGGCTTTCGATTCGCAGAAAATTAAAAACGGCATCATAAAATCGTGCGAAAAACGTCCCGTTTCCATAGATGAAATTGACGAGATGGTAGGCGCTGTTACTAAGCAGGTCTACAATTCAATGGAGCAGGAAGTATCGTCAAAATACATAGGCGAGCTGGTTATGACCGAGCTTAAAAAGCATGACGAGGTAGCGTACGTCCGCTATGCAAGCGTGTACCGCTCGTTCAAAGATATATCCAGTTTCCTGGAAGAACTCCAGACTATGATGGAAACCAAAAAATAAAAGGTTTTTCAGACAGTGCGCGGCACTGTCTGAATTTTTGAAAAATGCAAAGATTCGATACTAAAAAAATTGCGGTCGGAAACGTCCTGCTCGGCGGCGGCGAGACTGTCAGAATACAGTCTATGTGTACGACCAAAACGGCGGACGTAGAAGGCACCGTCGAACAAATCAGGCGGCTTGAAAAAGCGGGCTGTGAAATTATCCGTGTTTCCGTTCTTGACGAGGCGGACGCTAAGGCAATAAAGGCTGTTAAAAATTCAATAAAAATTCCGCTTGTCGTCGATATTCATTTTTCATACAAGCTGGCTGTTTCCGCAATAGAAAACGGTTGCGACAAGGTTCGCATCAACCCGGGCAATATCGGCGGAGAAAAGCAAGTTAAAGCGGTTGCCGACTGTATAAAAGCGCACGGTATCGCGGTGCGCGTAGGGTCGAATACGGGAAGCATTGAAAAGGAGTTTTTGCAAAAGTACGGCAAAAACGAAATTTCGCTCGTTGAAAGCGCACTAAAAAGCGTTTCGCTGTTGGAGAAAAACGGCGTGGATAAAATCGTTATTTCCGTAAAGGCGTCCGACGTGCCGCTTACGGTTAAGGCGTATAAGCTTTTGGCACAGAAAACCGATTACCCGCTGCATATAGGCGTTACCGAGGCGGGAACCGAGCAAATGGCGGTAGTAAAATCAAGCGTTGCGCTCGGCTCATTGTTGCTTGACGGTATCGGCGATACCTTGCGCGTATCCATTACCGACGACCCGGTTAAAGAAGTGCTTGCGGCTAAGCGCATTTTAAGAGCAATCGGGCTTGATAAAAATTACGCTGACGTCGTTTCCTGTCCGACTTGCGGCAGGTGCCGCTGGAATTCTATGGAGCTTGCCAAAAAGGTTTCGGCTTACGTCGATGGGTTTTCAAAGCCTGCAAAAATTGCCGTTATGGGCTGTGTGGTCAACGGACCTGGCGAGGCTAAGGACTGCGATATCGGAATTGCCGGCGCGGAGGATTACTGCGTAATTTTTAAAAACGGCGAAATTTTAAGGCGCATAA
Source organism: Clostridia bacterium (assembly GCA_029071285.1). GTDB lineage: Bacteria > Bacillota > Clostridia > Christensenellales > Borkfalkiaceae > Coproplasma. The sequence goes on along the minus strand of JAIEAS010000118.1, from coordinate 314 downwards.
AAGCAGAAGAAGCGGAGAGTGAATTTTTCAAGGAGATAGACAAAATTTTAAATGACTGAAAATTTTTTAAAAGAAATTCATTCTTTGGATAACCTTAATAACGCAATATTAGACTCCGTAGTTTTGGATGGAAAAACGGTAACCGTAAAACTTATTACAGACAAGGTATATACCGAAGCAGATAAAGCGGGCGCTCTTGCCGCGGCAAAAAAAATGGTGCCCGAAATTTTCGATTGCAAAGTTGAAATAGTAAAACTTACGCCCGACCCCGAGATGGTCAGACGAAAAATATTAGAGGATATCGAAAATAATTT
>JAIEAS010000117.1 GCA_029071285.1 Clostridia bacterium | reverse complement strand
GCTGAAAGATGCCTTTTGGAGCAATTCAACACAAAAACTCTTTCTGCGTTCACTATTTCGGAGAGTAAAAACGCGGTTTGTGCTGCGGGTGCGCTTATTGAATATCTTAAGGAAACGCAGATGCACGCGCTTAAAAATATTGACGGCGTTAAGTATCTGGCGAACGAGAAGTTTTTACAGCTTGACGGCGCGGCGGTGCGTAACCTCGAACTTGTAAAAACTTTGGGTGACGGAAAAGAATACGGTTCGCTTTTATGGCTTTTGGATAAAACTCAGACTGGAATGGGCTCACGCCTTCTGAAAAACTGTATAGTTTATCCGTTTGCAGGCAAAGCGGATATTAATTACCGTCTTGACGGAGTTGATGAGTTGTATAAAGCCACAGTCGTAAGGCTTGGACTTATTGATTTACTGAAAGGCATAAAAGATATTGAAAGGCTTACCGGAAAAATCAGCAACAATAAAATTACGCCTCGGGATTGCATTGCTCTTGCGCGGTCATTGGCGGCCTTGCCAAATATTAAAATGCAGCTTTCGGGCTTTAATTCCCGTATCCTTAAAGACGTATCGCACAATTTGATTGATTTGTCTGCAGTAACCGAGCTGATTGAAAGTGCAATAAGCGAGGACGCGCCGACTCAACTTAAAGAGGGCGGATATATAAAAGACGGTTACAGCAAACAGCTCGACGAGCTTCGTGCCGTTAAAACTAACGGAAACAAGCTTATTATGGATATGGAAAAGCGCGAGCGGGACGTAACGGGAATCAGAACCCTGCGTATAAGTTACAACCGCGTTTTCGGCTATTATATTGAGGTTACGAAATCCTTTAAAGACAAAGTGCCGTTGACCTATCAGCGCAGACAGACTTTGGCAAATGCCGAAAGGTATTCAACGGACGAGCTCAAAGCTCTTGAAGAGAAAATTTTGGGCAGCGAGGACGAGTCGTTAAAATTAGAGTTACGGATGTATGAATACGTGAAAAACGTGCTGACTGAGAACATCAACAAGTTAAAAACGATTTCGTCTGCCGTCGGTTTGTTGGATTTATTGGTAAGCTTTGCGGAGATTGCCAAGACGAATAATTACGTTCGTCCTGAAATTGTTGACAACGGTAAGCCGCTTATTATTAAAAACGGCAGACACCCCGTTGTTGAAGCAATATCAAAAGACAGGTTTATTCCCAACGATACACTATTGGATGAGGATGAAAACCGCACTATAATATTGACCGGCCCCAATATGGCGGGTAAGAGCACGTATATGAGGCAAATTGCCATTATTACGATTATGGCGCATATGGGATGCTTTGTACCGGCAAGTTCCGCGCAAATTCCTTTGATTGACAGGGTGTTTACAAGGGTCGGTGCAAGCGATAACTTAATTTCGGATCAAAGCACGTTTATGGTGGAAATGATTGAGGTTGCGGCTATTTTGCAGAACGCAACGAAAAACAGTCTGCTCATATTGGACGAGGTAGGCAGAGGAACCAGCACGTATGACGGCTTGAGTATTGCATGGGCGGTTATAGAAAACTTGACTCAAAAGGTAGGCGCCAAGACTTTGTTTGCAACCCATTACCATGAATTGACCGATTTGGAATATAAGCTTTCGGGCGTTAAAAATTACAAAATATCGGTCAAAGAAGTGAACGGCAGCGTAGTATTTTTAAGAAAAATTATGCGCGGCGGAGCGAACAGAAGCTTTGGTATAGAAGTTGACGCTTTGGCGGGCGTTCCTGACGAAGTTACCGAAAGAGCCAAGGCGATATTAAAAC
>JAIEAS010000116.1 GCA_029071285.1 Clostridia bacterium | reverse complement strand
CAACAAGAAGTTCTTCTCGTCGGTATTCATTTACCTCGGAAGAATACGCGGTATAATCTCCGACGGACTTCTTAACAAAATGTATAAAGAAATCAATATGTTCAAATAATGCGTATTAAAAGGAATTAATTAAAGCCCGACGGCGAACGCCGTCGGGCTTTATATTTTTGTTTTTTTAATAATGAATTGAATTTGACTTTTCCTTAACGAAGTGATCACGCAGCCGGTTAGCAACGGCAGTAGCTCCTATATGCAACGCCTCTATTGCAAAAATTTTATTATTATTTTTATCGTAACCTACCAGACTGCCCATCATACCCAAGCTTGTGGTATCCTGAAACCAGCCTATTTCTTCATAGCGGTAATATTTCTTTTTTCTGAAAAGTCTGTAAGCAAGCACGCCCTCTTTATCGGCAACGACGTAATTAAAGCGAACCCACGCATATCCGAAAAAACCAAGTCCCGAAAATATCCCGACACATAACGATATAACAATTACTCCCAAAGCCGTAGTATTTTCGCTATCGGTTATAGAACAATATATTATACCCGCTATACCGCCGCAAAGCACCAAAAGCGCAAAACCGAGAAAAAATCCCGAAAGTATTTTCGGCGGACGAGTTCGTATTGTGTCAGCTGTGGGAAGCTTCTTTTCTTCGAGCACCTTAAACAACCCGAAAACCGAAAAAACAACCGGCAAAATAATTGCAATCAGCAGTGATATGAGTATACTTTCCCAAAGTTCCATAAAACACCCGACAACTATTAATATTAAATTATCTTCTTTTAATTAAAACGCTTATCTCGCCCGCGGTTCCGCGTTCAATCGAGGTTGAAAAGACCTTTACTATATACAGCCCTCTGCCGCTCTCGGCAAACACGTCGGGCGGTTCGCCGTTGATATCCACGCCCTTTAAGCTTTCCGCCGAAACGGTGATTTTTATCCCGCCGTCCAGAAGCTGACCGCAGAACTCCGCCTCGTCCCCGCCGTGGCGGATTACGTTTGTTAAAAGCTCGCACGAGACGAGCTTGCTTGCAAAAACGTCGTCCTCGCAAACCTCGCTTTCGGTCAGAAAATCGGTGAATTTTTCAAGCTGTTTGCGCATCGTTTTTAAGTTGTCGACCTTAAAATTAATCATCACAGCAGCGCGTCCTTCAATTTTTCAACTATCTTTTTTTCCGCACGCGAAACAAACATCTGGCTGACCCCCAGAATTTTGCCTACTTCCGCCTGCGACTTTCCGTCGACGAATCTCAGCGACACCACCCTCTGCTCGGTGGGGTCTAATTTTTTGATTTCGGTGCGGAGCGACTCGCTGTCCTCGAAGCTTTCAAAGCCGTCGCGCGTGTCGGGGATAACGTCGTATAAAAGCCCCTCGCCGTCCTCCCCCTTGACCGTTGCGTCAAGGCTTACGGGTGCGTGGTATTCCATAGCCTCGATTATATCTTCCTCGCTCGCCCCAAGCTTTTGCGACAACTGTTTTACCGTGGGCTTTGCGCCGTGTTTTTTGTAGTACTCGTTTGTTTCGTTTCTGACCTTAACCGCAAGGGAATAAATTCTCCTCGGCAGTCTTACGGCGCGCGAATAGTCGCGGAAATAATTTTTGATTATTCCCGTAATCGTCGGGGTTATGTAGGTGGTGAACTGAATTCCGAGGTCGGGATTGAATTTTTCCACGCCCGAAATCAGGGCTTCGGTTGCGACCTGATACAAATCGTCGTACTCAACGCCCCTGCCCGCGAATTTTTTGGCGAGAATTTCAGCCACGTACATATAGTTTTCCACGAGCTTGTTCCTTATCGCAATATCGCCCGTTTCGGCGTATTTGCGGAAAAGCCCGTTTGCCTCGTTCGCGTCCATCATATTAAAAGAGTAACCTTTTCAATCACCTTTCCGCCGGTAATATCGCATTCCCTTACCAACGCGGAAATAAGCGCCAGCGACAGCTCGTTGTCCGCAGGCTCGGGTTTTCCGCCCTTTCCGCTTATCTCGCAGCCCACTCCCTTTTCACGGAAGAAGTCCGCCCTCACGCTCTCGAAACCGCAATTTTTCAAAATCAGCGCGCTTTCGGTTACGCATACTTTAAAGTCTTCTATAGCGTCGACGTCGATATCCGCCGCCGAGCAAACCGCACCCGCGGCAAGCCTCAACGCGGTAAGATATTCGCTGTCGCCGAGCGCAAATTCTACGGTAAAATTTTTCATCTTACCTCCATAATAGTGTCCAGCGCACAGATTTCAAACAGCTTTCTTATTCTCGGCTGAACGTTTACAAGCACGGTTTTATAGCCGTCCGCCTTCAGTTCCTTATAAATTTTGACGAAGGTTCCAAGCATAGTACTGTCGATAAAAGTCAACGCCGCGCAGTCGAACTCGATATCCATTTTCTCGTTCAGATACGCCGCGCGAACCTCGGCGTAAAAATCCTGACTCGTAGCCGAGTCAATCTCGCCCGATAATGAAAATTTAAGTTTTCCGTCGGCGGAAACAAGTTTTACCTGTTGCATAAATATCCCCTTTTAAGGTCTTATAATTTATTAT
>JAIEAS010000115.1 GCA_029071285.1 Clostridia bacterium | reverse complement strand
GACCTATCACGCAAGACTTTACCGCGCTGCAGACTTTGCCGCGAAGCATAAAAACGTAAACCTCGTGCAGCTGGTTTCGTTCGGGTGCGGGCTCGACGCAATCACCGCGGACGAGGTGCGATCGATTATGGAAAAGAACGGCAAGCTGTACACGCAGATAAAGATAGACGAAATAAACAATCTCGGCGTTGTAAAAATACGCCTCCGCAGTATGCTTGCGGCGATAGAGGAGAGCGCGAAACACAATGGCAAAAACTGAAAGGGCGGACTACAAAAACGGCTTTCCCGTATGGGACAAGTCTATGAAAAAAACCCATAAAATTTTAATTCCCGATATGCTGCCGTGGCACTTTCTGCTGATTGAAGAGGTGCTGAGAATGGAAGGCTACGACGTTGAGGTTTTAAAAAACGAAAGCCGCGCGGTCATTGACGAGGGTCTGAAGCACGTGCATAACGACGCCTGTTATCCCTGTCTGTGCGTCGTAGGTCAGTATATCGACGCGCTTAAAAGCGGCAAATACGACCCCGAGCGCACCGCCGTGCTTATTTCGCAGACGGGCGGAGGCTGCCGCGCCTCGAACTACGTTCCGCTCATTAAAAAGGCGCTGTCGGCGGAATTTCCGCACGTTCCGGTTATGTCCGTCAACTTTTCGGGACTGGAAAAAAAGTCGTCGCTGCCGATGACTTTTACCCTTATGATGAAGCTTGCCTACGCGATTTTTTACGGCGACAGCATTATGTGGTGCTACTACCAGACCAAGCCTTACGAAGAGGAAAAAGGCGCTTCTGATAAGGCGAGGGATAAAGCCGTGAAGCTTGCGGTTGAAGCCTTTGCCCGCGGCAAGTACAAAAATTACAAAAAGATAAACCGCGAAATTATCAGAATTTTTGCAGAGGTTTCAAGAAGAAGCGAGGAGAAAATCAAAGTCGGCATAGTCGGCGAAATTTACGTCAAGTATTCTAATCTGGGCAACAACAGACTGGTTGATTTTCTGCTTGCCGAGGACTGCGAGCCCGTCGTGCCCGCGCTAATGGACTTCGTAATGTACTGCATAATAAACGTAGTCAACGACGCAAAGTTTTACGGACACAGTCCGCTCGTTGCGTTTGCCTACAAGCAGGTTTACAAAATGCTCAGGAAAATTCAGCTGAGCATTATCGGGCAGTTTAAAGAGGAAGGGAGCTTCGAACCCGTTCACGACTTCGAGCATCTGCGTGCGTGCGCGGACAAGGTGCTGAATCAGGGTGTGAAAATGGGCGAGGGCTGGCTGATCCCCGCCGAAATGGCTGCGCTCGCGGAAACTGGAGTTAAAAACGTGGTCTGCACACAGCCCTTCGGGTGCCTTCCAAACCATATCGCGGGCAAGGGCGCGATACGCACTCTTAAAAGTCTGTACGCGGACGAAAATATAGTTGCGGTCGATTACGACCCTTCGTCCACGAAGGTCAATCAGGAAAACCGCATAAAGCTTATGCTCGCCGCGGCAAGACAAAACAAAACGGTATAAAAAGCGCGGCGTTATGCGGCGCTTTCCGTTTATAAAAATGAGCAAATAAAGTCGAGATTTATTTTTACTTATATAGTATACTTAATTTGACGTGAGGCGGAAGTGCAGGAACAAATAGACGCGGTTCAGAGAATGCAGGATTATATTAAATCGCATTTGTCGGAAGAGATAAAGCTTACCGACCTGGCAAACGCTGCTATGTTTTCGCCGTGGTATGCAAGACGTCTGTTTATATCGTTACTGGGCATTACACCGTCCGATTATATAAGGCGTTTGCGTTTAGGTCAATCGGCACTCAGATTGCGCGACGAAAAGGTAAACGTTTCCGACGTGGCGTTTGATTTGGGATTTGGCAGTGTGGACGGTTATACCCGAGCGTTTGCACGCGAGTTCGGCTGCAACCCGAAGCAATATGCCGTAAATCCTTTTCCGATACGTCTGTTTCATCCTTACGGCGTAAAATACAATCATACAAAGAGTAATAAGACTATGCAGCAATCAAAAAACATTTTTATTCATCTTATTGAAAAGCCCGAGCGCAAGGTAATAATCAAACGCGGAATAAACGCTGCCGATTACTGGGCGTATTGCAGCGAGGTCGGCTGCGACGTCTGGGGACTGCTGACGAGCATTAAATCAATCGGCGGCGAACCCGTATGCCTTTGGCTGCCCGAAAAGTATATTAAGGAAGGAACAAGCGAATACGTGCAGGGCGTTGAAGTGGATTGCGGTTACAACGGCAAAATCCCCGACGGATTTGATGTTATAACTCTGCCGTCGGCAAAATATCTGATGTTTCAGGGCGAACCTTTTGCGGAAGCGGATTTCGGGTGCGCGATAGAGGAAGTTCAGAGCGCTATAAAAAAATACGACCCGAGCGTTATCGGTTATGAATGGGATATTGATAATCCCCGCATACAGCTGGAGCCCGTCGCATCTCGCGGGTATATTGAACTTTTAGCCGTAAAATCCAAATAAATCAAAAAGCCCTCGGATAAGAAATCCGGGGGCTTTTATAGTTTATTTATCTATCACGTTTTTGGGAGCGCCTTCTATGAAGGCTTTAAGATTTGCCGCCGCGGTGCCTATAAGCCGCTGCCGCGTTTCCTTGGGCATCCACGCAATGTGCGGAGTTATAAGGCAGTTTTTCGCGTTGGCGAGCGGGTTGTCCGCGCGCATAGGCTCTTCCGAAAGGGTGTCGAGGCACGCGCCCGCAATTTTTCCGCCGTTCAAAGCCTCGGTAAGCGCCGCTTCGTCAATCAGTCCGCCACGCGCGGTATTGATTAAAACGCAGCTTTGCTTCATTTTGGAAAGGGCTTCGCGTTGATAATCTTTTCCGTCTGTTCGTTCAGCGGGCAGTGGAGGGAAAGAACGTCGCACGTTTTTAAC
>JAIEAS010000114.1 GCA_029071285.1 Clostridia bacterium | reverse complement strand
GCCATAATCTTTATATCGTCCATAAAACCCTCGCAAAAAATTACAATTATCGACTTATTTCTTTATGCAAAAGGTCCGCTCCGCTTTTCGCGGAACAGACCCTTTAAATTAATTCTTATTTCTTTTTCTTGCGGCTTCAGCCTTTTTGCGCCTCTTGACCGAGGGAGATTCGTAAAACTCTTTTTTACGCAAATCGCCGATAATGCCGTCGCGGGAACACTTTCTTTTGAAGCGTCTTAACGCGCTTTCAACCGACTCGTTTTCGCCTACTTTTATCGTTGACATTCTTTTTTCACCTCGCTCCGCCAAATGCGCCGTACTGTCTTTTTCAGAAGACTTACAAATTATACCAAATGCGTTTTTTCAAGTCAACTTATTTTAACAGCATTTTACACTATTTTTACAACCACCCGACAGCCATACAGATACAGTTTACAACAAGACCGGTAGCAACCGAAATCAGATACAGCGCCAGAGTAAAAAGCAGGTTTCTTTTAATCTTTTTGGTGTTTTTGAAAAGAATTACAAGTCCCACGCCAGCGTTGCAGCAAAGCCCAGCCACGCAGCTTCCGAACGCAATTCCGCCGCGGATATAGGTTTCGGTAAGAATAACGCTTGAAGCGCAGTTGGGGATTAAGCCGACGAGTGAGGTTATAAAAGGCTGAAAATACGCCCCGCCGACGATGAGCGAGCTTATTTTGTCCTCGCCTACCGCCTGAATTACGAACCCGAAAACGAGGTTGACCAAAAACAGAAACAGCGCGATTTTCAGCGTGTGCAAAAGGGGTTCAATCAAAAATACGTTTAAATTGCTCTTGCCCTCGTGCTCGCGCCCGCAGGAATAGGCGTGAATTTCTTCCGCTTCCGCAGCCGCAACTTTTTCGCGCGAAAACATTGCGTTGACGAGATAACCGAACCCGACGCCGACAATCATTTTAATCAGAATTATCGGCATAATAACCTTTGCGGGCGTTCCGCTGGATAGCAGAATAATCAAATCATCGTCGCTGGTGGCGAGGAAAACGGCCAAAAGTGTGCCCGTTTTTATAAGCCCCCTGTCGTAAAGCTTTGCCGCCATTACAGAAAAACCGCACTGCGGAATTATTCCCG
>JAIEAS010000113.1 GCA_029071285.1 Clostridia bacterium | reverse complement strand
TATCAGTCGTGCTCGTCCGACGCGCTGAATTATTACTTTATCGACTTGCAGCTTCTTGTGGAGGACGGACTTTTAAAAAAGGAAGAAATCGTCCCCGAAGAGCTGTCCGATACGCCGCTTCGGGTAAATTACGGCAGACAGTTTTCAAAGAAAATCGAGCTGCTGAAAAAAGCGTTTTCGCGGTTCGACGGCGGAAAAGAATTTAAAGAATTTATTGAACTGGGTGAATACTCCGATTTTGCCGTGTTTATGGCAATCAAGGAAAAGTTCAGCCACGCCGCGTGGACGGAGTGGGAGCCCGCCTTCCGCATTTACGACGAAAAGAAGGTTGCGGAATTTGTCGAAGAAAATAAAAACGAGTATGCTTTCTGGCAGTTTACACAATTTATTTTCCTGAAGCAGTGGGCTGCGCTCAAAGGCTACGCCAACCAAAAGGGCGTTGAAATTATGGGCGACATTCCCCTCTATATCGCTTACGACAGCGTAGAGGTGTGGAAGTACGGCAGCAAGCTTTTCAAGGTCGGCGAGGACCGCAGACAGAAAACTGTTGCTGGTTGTCCGCCCGACGCATTTACCGCCGACGGTCAGCTTTGGGGCAACCCCGTGTACAACTGGGAAGGTATGCGCGCGGACGGCTATAAATGGTGGAAGCAGAGAATAGAGAAGTGCTTCGAACTTTTCGATATTTTAAGAATAGACCACTTCCGCGGCTTTGACCGCTACTGGGGAGTTCCCGCAGGCGACAGCACCGCAAGGTACGGTATGTGGGAGGACGGTCCCAAGGAAGAGCTTTTCAAAGACTTTTTGAATTACAAGATAGTTGCCGAAGACCTGGGCGTTATCGATGACGGCGTGCGCCGCCTTATGAAAAACGTAGGCTATCCCGGAATGAAGGTTCTGGAATTTGCATTCGACGGAAAAAAAGAGAACGAGCACAAACCTTCGAACCATACGGAAAACTTCGTTTGCTACACGGGCACGCACGACAATATGCCGCTCAGACAGTATATTGACGACTTGACCGAGGAAGATAAAGAGAAGTTTATCGCGGACGTTGAAAAAGAGAGCAAACTTTTAAAAATCAAGCCCGAAACAAAAACCTCTGCCGAGCTGTGCCGCAGCGTAATAAATCTTGCGTTTGCGTCAAAGTCGAACACGGTAATAATTCCGCTCTGGGATTTGCTTGCGCTCGGCGGCGAGGCGAGAATAAACGAGCCTTCAACCGTATCGGACAAAAACTGGAGCAGAAGGTTTGTAAAAGAAGATTTTTCAAAGCAGCTTTCAGATTATCTTAAAAAAGCATCACAAAGGTCGAAAAGGGCGTAAC
>JAIEAS010000112.1 GCA_029071285.1 Clostridia bacterium | reverse complement strand
ACCCCGGAATGGGCGGCGGCAACGGCGGAAATCCCTTTGCGGGCGGCTTCGGCAATATGGGCGGCTTCGAGGATATTTTAAGCTCGATGTTCGGCGGTGGCTTCGGCGGCGGTCATACGCAGCGGGCGGCTAATCCCAAGGGTTCGGATATCGAACACGTTATTCACCTTTCCTTCTTAGACGCTATCAAGGGTTGCTCGAAGGAAGTGGCGTACGTCAGAAACGAGCCTTGTTCGGCTTGCTCGGGCACGGGCGCAAAGGGCGGCACGGCGTATAAAAAATGCCCGCGCTGTCAGGGAAGCGGCAGAGTTAAATTTCAGCAGGACACCATTTTCGGCAGAACCATACAAGTCGGAGCCTGCCCCGACTGCGGCGGCACGGGTAAACAGATTACCGATAAATGCCCCGACTGTAAGGGCAAAGGCTTTCTGCGCAAGGAAACGCGCTTCACGGTCAACATTCCCGCGGGCGTGGATAAGGACAGCAGTCTGAGGAAGCGCGGCTACGGCAACGCGGCGGGCAACGGCGGCGAGAGCGGCGATTTGTACGTTTATTTCAGAATAGAGCCGCATAAAATACTTAAACGCGAGGATAAGGACTTATCCGTAACCGTGCCTATATCATACAAGACGGCGGTTCTGGGCGGAAAAATTCAGGTCCCCGGCATAGACGATACTCTGGAGCTTACCATTCCCGAATGTACCCCCTCGGGCACCAAGTTCTGTATGCGCGGCAAGGGCGTAAAGACGGTGAACGGCACGGGTAATCTGTACGTTACGGTTGAAATCGACGTGCCGCAGAAGCTTTCGCGCGACCAGCAGAAAAAGCTGAACGAATACGAAAACAGCGTACCGCTTAAATCCTGCGACAAGATGCAGAAGTATTCAAGCAACCTTTCGGCAATATACGGCAAAAAGATAGATAAACAATAAATTGCAAGGCGCTGAGGCAATCCCGGCGCCTTTTCTGTGGATAAAGTGCCCGAAATTGCTCAAAATCGGGCAAATAACGGGGTTTATCCACTGAAAGTTGTCCACATTTTAAGTGCCGAAAAGTGTGGAAATTAATAAAACCCTAAAAATTATCCACAATTTATCAACAAACTGCTGTTAATGCGACAAAATACGGCATAAATCTTTTAAATTCGGTATAAAAAAGGCGTAAATTATCCACATCGGCGAAAAACTTATAAAATATTATTATACGCCGTAAATCGTTTGACAATTACACAAACAATATATATAATGCGATAAATTTTTTTACTATGAGAATACAACTTTCGGACCATTTCAATTACAGAAAACTGCTTTTATTCGTCGCGCCGTCGATAGTTATGATGGTGTTCACAAGCGTTTACAGCGTTGTGGACGGACTTTTCGTATCAAATTTTGCGGGCGACGGCGCTTTTACAGCCATACAGTATATTTTTCCGATGTTTATGGTTCTCGGCTCGATAGGCTTTATGCTCGGTACCGGCGGAAGCGCGCTCGTTTCCAAAACGCTCGGCGAAGGGGATAAAGAGAGGGCAAACCAGTATTTTTCACTGCTCGTTTATGTTACGCTCGTAATAGGCGGAGTAATTGCGGTTGCGGGGCAGTTCGCGGTTGAGCCCGTTGCCGCGCTTCTTTGCGGAAGCTCGGAAGGGACTATTTATGAGTACTGCGTTTTATACGGAAGAATTTTGCTTGCCGCGCAGCCCTTCTTTATATTGCAGAACATTTTCCAAAGCTTTTTCGTTACGGCGGAAAAGCCCCGTTTAGGACTTATCGTTACCGCGTCGGCGGGCGTTTTGAATATGGTGTTGGACGCAATATTCGTCGTCGGCTGCGGATGGGGACTTCTCGGCGCCGCGCTTGCGACTGCGGCAAGTCAGGTGTTCGGGGGAGTGTTCCCTGTAATTTATTTTGCATTGAAAAACAAATCGCTTCTGCGCCTTACCAAAACTAAGTTTTACGGTAAAGCCGTATTGAAGTCCTGCACGAACGGCTCTTCGGAATTCTTTTCCAACGTGTCCTCGGCGGTGGTGATTATTCTTTACAACTATCAGATACGCACTCTTATAGGCGACGCTGGGGTGGACGCATACGCCGCAATGGGCTACATTGCAATGGTGTTCTTTGCTATATTTATGGGTTATGCCGTAGGCTCTGCTCCGCTTATGGGTTACAATTACGGGGCGCAGAACAGGGACGAGATGAAAAACCTGTTCAAAAAAAGCCTTATAATTATCTCGGTTCTGTCGTTTGCTATGTTTGGCTTGACGGAAGGGCTTGCGCATCCGCTTATGGCTATGTTCAGGCACAGTGAAGAAATTACAAAAATTGCCGTGCACGGGTTCAGAATTTACGCCGTTATCTTCATTATGTGCGGCTTCAATATCTACGGTTCTTCTTTGTTTACCTCGCTGAATAACGGGCTTATATCGGCTTTGATATCTTTTTTGAGAACGATAGTGTTTCAGGTTACCTTCGTAATGACGCTGCCGCTTATAATGGGTATCAACGGCGTATGGAGCGCGGGTGTGTTCGCCGACGTTGCGTCGATAATAATTACCGTAATTTTCGTAATCTGTTACCGCAAAAAATACGGATACGCATAACCGTTTTATTTTACAATATAAAATCGGCGCAGCCTTGTGGCTGCGCCGATTTAGTTTTAAAGGACTTTTGATAAAAATTCTTTCAGTCTTTCGTTTTTGGGATTTCCGAAAAGCTCTTCGGGAGGAGCCTGTTCAACTATGTGTCCGCCGTCCATAAACAGCACGCGGGTTGCAACTTCCTTTGCAAAGCCCATTTCGTGAGTTACAATTACCATAGTCATTCCGTCGTCGGCAAGCTCTTTTATAAGCTGTAAAACTTCGCCGACCATTTCGGGGTCGAGTGCGGAAGTGGGTTCGTCAAACAGAATAACCTTGGGGTTCATTGCAAGGGCGCGCACGATAGCAATTCTCTGCTTCTGTCCGCCCGAAAGGGTGGAGGGGTAAACGTTTGCCTTTTCCTCCAAGCCTATGCGCTTTAAAAGCCTCATTGCGTTTGCTTTAGCATCCTCTTTAATCTGCTTTGCCGTCGTCTGTAAGGGGGGTACGGGCACTTTTTTGTCCTTGCCCTTGAAAAGATTTAAAAATTTCAGCTTAAAGTTTTTGAGCTTAGCCTTTTTTAAATCCTCCAAACCCACGTGCGCGGGGGAGAAGGTTATGTTTTTAAGCACGGTCATATTGTTGAACAGATTGAAGTGCTGGAACACCATTCCCATGTGGCGGCGCTGAATATTTATATCCACCCTCAGATCGCAGAGGTTGTTGCCGTCGAAGAATACGTAGCCGTCGGTGGGGTCTTCCAACACGTTCAAACAGCGCAAAAAGGTACTTTTGCCGCTGCCGGAAGGTCCTATGATTGCAACCTTTTCGCCTGCGTAAATCTTTTCGCTGATATTATCAAGCACCTTTAAATCACCGAATTTTTTGGTGAGGTGCTGAACTTCAATCATAGCTTCGGGGTCGTAGGGTTCTACGGGGGTTACCTGAGTTTTTATAAACTTCTGATTTTTATCTCTTTTCACTCTTTCTCAACCTCTTTTCGATAAGTTTAAGTGCTATTACGAAGATATATACTATTACGAGGTACATAACCGCTGCAACCAAGTAAGCGGCAACGTAGGACGTTTGGAACGTAACAGTGTTTGCCGCGGCATTAAGGTCGAAGGTAAGCGTACCGGGGGTTGCGCCGACGATTGAAATAATAGCGGTTTCCTTTAAGAGTGCGATAATCTCGTTGCCGATAGCGGGGATAATGTTTTTAACCGCCTGCGGCAGGATTACGCGCACCATAGTAACCGTCCACGAAAGTCCGATTGCTCTGCCCGCTTCGAGCTGTCCCTTGTCAATGGAAGAGATGCCCGCGCGGATATTTTCGGAAATATACGCACCGCTGTTAATTCCGAAAGCTAATATCGCCGCGTAGGATTTAAATCCCGGTATTGCGAATATTACGAAGCACCATAAAAACAACTGCAATGCGACGGGCGTACCGCGGAAGATAGTGGTGTAGATATTGCATATAAATGCGGGGATTTTCATCCATTTATTGTGTTCCGCCGCAATCTTTACGAGTGCGACCGTAAAACCCAACACCAAACCTATAAGCGCGGCTGCAAACGTGAGTGCGAGAGTGTTGCCGAAGCCGACTAAATAGTAATTAAGAAATTCGTCGCTTGAAAAAATCTTGCCTAAATCTTTAAATAACATAAGTATTATACACCTTTAAACAAATACAACCGGAGAGCGTTTCTCCGGTTATAAGTTTAATTTAATTTTTCAGTCGGTCTTAGATGCCGAGGTGCTTGTTTACGAGCGCCTGAATGCCTTCTTCGCCGAGTTCGGTCAAAACTTCGTTAATAGCATTAAGAAGTTCGGTCTGACCCTTGGTTACCGCGATAGCGTAACTGTCGCAAGCAGCCTCGTCGTTTTCGCCGTCAGCGCCCTTGTAATAGAGGGGAGCGCATTTTAAGTTGGATTTATTTTTAATCAACTGCTGTGCGGGAAGCTCGTCGATAATAACCACGTTGGTGTTGGTAGGTATATCCGAAACTGCAACGTTAAGGCTCGTAAAGGTAGTTCTTACTGCGCCGGTGCCTGCAAGCGAGCCGCCTTCAGCCAGCTCGTCCTGAAGGAATAAATCCGCGGTAGTTCCGGTCTGAATTCCTATCTTTTTACCCGTCATTGCCTCCCAGTAAACGCCGGTTTTGCCGTCGGTAGTGGTGCTTTCGTAAGTCGTTGCTTCCGCCGCGGGATAGATAACGTAGAGGTTAGCGGTGTAGTATTCCATTGAAAAATCAACCTTCGCTTTACGGTCTTCGTTAACAGAAATACCTGCCGCGCCTACGTTCGTGAGCTTGCCGTCTGCAACTGCGTCTACTATGGTATCGAAATTTACGTTTTCGAAAACGACCTTTTTGCCGAGCTTTTTGCCGACCTCGTTCATAATGTCAACGTCAACGCCCACGATTTTTCCGCCCGAAATGTATTCAAAGGGAGCGAAGCCTGCTTCGGTGTAAACCGTAAGCTTATCCTGTGAGCATCCTGCAAACGAGCACGCCGTTGCTGCGGCAGCTGCTGCAATTGCCAAACCTGCAATAACTTTTTTCATTTTCATATTTTTGTACCTCTTTTTTTAACAATGACAACATATTACCACCGCATATTTTAAAAGGCAAGCGATTTTTATATTAATTCATAAAAATGTATATTTAAACATTTACTGTTATTTTGTATCATTTTGCAAACGCGCAAAACAGTTGAACAAAATTGAGCCCTATGATATAATAAATAAGGTATGAAGAGAGAAACTACGAGCGACAAAAGAATTTTATGTTATCTGTCGGCGCTGATTGCCGCAATGATAGCGGTTATAATTATAATCGCGGCGCCGCTAAGCTGCGTCGGTTCAAAGACGGGGGAAAGCATTGAAAAAATAAACAACCCCGACCAGGGGTTTTACCGCCCGATTTACGTCGAGGTAACGGAGAGCGGCGCAAAGTACAACGCAAATATAATAAACGACAATACCCAGCTTTACCATCTGCGCGCGGACATAAGCGCGTTTTCAAAGGCGGTGAACGGCATAGAAGATAAAGAGCTGACCGCTTCCGCGCTGGACGGTATTGAAGAGCTTTTGCAGACCTTGCGCTCGCGCGGCAAAAACGCGGTGGTGCGTTTTGCATACGACCCTAAGTACAACGGCGCAAAAGATAAAGAGCCGTCATTGGATATGATTTGTACACACATAAGTCAGATCAGCGGGGTTCTGAACAGATATCCCGCAACCATAACGGCGGTGGAGGTCGGGCTTATAGGACCTTGGGGTGAAATGCATTCAAGTGCAATTTCAAAACTCGATACTAAAGCTACGCTTGCAAAAAAATACCTTGATGAGACGGCGGACAGTGGGCTTGCTATTTTAGTCAGAACGCCCGACGTTATATATAATTGTTTAAATAAAACTATAAACGATATTGACGGTTACGTTATTCCAAAAGAATCGCTTTATTACAGACTCGGGCTCTTTAACGACGGCTATCTGGGTTCTGGAAACGACCTCGGCACGTATAACAACAGGGCGCGTGAAGTTAAGTTTATGAGCGTGCAGAACGGACACCTGCCCTACGGCGGCGAGGTTGTAACGTCCGGTAATCCGTCGGACGATAAGTGGCGCGATATTAAAAACTGCACGCCGGAAATGTATGAAATGGGGTTGAGCTATCTCAATATCGAGTGGAACAACAACGAAATTGCAAAGTGGCAGAAAACTTACTACACGCAGGACTGCGGTTACGACAGGCTTTATTACGGAAGCACTGCGTTCGACTATATTCAGAACCATATGGGTTACAGGCTCGTTTTGAAAAGCAGTAAGCTGAAATCGAAGCGCGGCACCGTTAAAGTAAGCCTTAAAATAAAAAACGTCGGCTTCGGCAATATGCTGAAAGAAAAAAAGGTCAGGCTTATTTTCGTGAACGGGGACGACGTTCGTGAAGTTGACTGCGGTACTTACAAGGGCGGAAATTTAAACTTTTCTGCGCAGTGCGGCTTTAAGGGCAAGTACGCGGTTTATCTCTGTCTTTACGGCGAGGAGTTTGACGACGGCAAACCCAACTATACGGTGCAGTTTGCAAATAAAAACGTGTGGAACGACGAATTTAAAGCGAATTTTATAGGCAATATCAAAATAAAATAGGTTTTGGTTATTGCATTGCACTTGATTTTGTGATATAATGGATTCCAAGGCGTCAAGCCTTGCATAAAGATAAAAACGGTGGTGAATACGAATGGGTAAGGCGTTATTACATAAATTAAAAGAATCGGTGCTGTCGGTTTTGCCGGTGGCGGCGATTGTTCTTATAATTTCGTTTACGCCCCTCGTCGATATGTCTGTAACCGAAACGGTCGCTTTCGCGGTGTGCGCCGTGTTCTTAATTATAGGCATAAGCCTTTTCAACCTCGGCGCGGACCTTGCAATGACGCCTATGGGCGGGCACGTCGGCACGGGACTTACGAAATCCAAAA
>JAIEAS010000111.1 GCA_029071285.1 Clostridia bacterium | reverse complement strand
TTCCTGCCATATCGGTCCCGGCGCGCTTGCTTGCGCATGCATGATTGAATATTAAAAAATCAAACTCCGCTTTACAAAAGCGGAGTTTTTTTAAAACAGCTTTTTCATAACGCGGCGGCTTTTGAACATTCCGTTGTAGATTACGCCGACGACGAAGCAAGTCATCATAATGTAGCACCATAAGAGAAAAACTATTATAGAGGCAATTTTGCCGTAAAGC
Organism: Clostridia bacterium; assembly: GCA_029071285.1. GTDB lineage: Bacteria > Bacillota > Clostridia > Christensenellales > Borkfalkiaceae > Coproplasma. The sequence continues at coordinate 982 of JAIEAS010000111.1, read as the reverse complement.
CGTTCTGGGTTGGCGAAGTGCATATAAATACCGAACCCGACAAGGCAAATAAGCCACAATAATGTTGTGAGCAAACTGCCCGGCACTGCCTCCTCTGCCTTCAATCTGAACGGACAGGCAAAAATATTTAAAACGAGCGCAACGGTGAACGCGGTTGCGGTTATGAAGACGTAAGAAATAATGTCGGATAAGTATATCGGCATAATTTCGTCCAAAATCCAGCTTCCTGCAATCGACATTGCGGCAATCAGCGCAACTAGCAAAAACGCCGCAAAAATCAGCACCAGGGAAGCCAACCTTAACCTAAGTCCGCCCTTTACGGACGGCGCGTCGTAAATAATTTCGCCGCTGCGCCGCAGATGATAAAAAAAGTTAGTTGACGAGTAAAGCGAAGTTACTATAAGAACAATTCCCGCGCCGCTCGCCGCGCCCTCGGCAGAAGATTTCATATAGCGCAGAAACGGGCTTACACTTTCAAAAAGTTCGTGTGACAGAAACCTTTCGATATCGACGTTTCCGCACACCAATGTCAACCACAGCGTGAACGGTGCAATGCTCATTATAAAAAAATACACCAGCGTTCCCGCAATAGTCGAAAAGCGTTTATCCGAAAAAAATTTGAAAGTGCCTATTACCGTGCGCATACTTCTATTTTTTGCAATTTAAAAAAAATTAAGGGTATCCACGTAAGGATACCCCTATTTTTAATGATTAGTTGTTACAACCGCAGGAGTTGCAGGAATCGCATGTATTGCAAAGACCGTATTGCGCCGCATAATAAGCGTCATAACAGCTGCAACCGTTGCACGGGTTGCAGTTGTCGGAAACGTTTCTTGTTATGCTGAACTGTTCGGTAGTCAAATTACAGCCGCAACCGCAGCCGTTACCGCTTCTGTTGTTTCTGCAGGAATTGCAGCCGCAACCGTTGCCGTTTCTGCTGTTTCCGCAAGAATTACAACCACAGCCACTGCCGTTTCTGCTG
>JAIEAS010000110.1 GCA_029071285.1 Clostridia bacterium | reverse complement strand
ATAAGGAGGAATTTATGAAGAAAAAAGGTATTATGGCACTCATTGCCTGCGGCGTAATGGCGGCGGGCGCAACTCTCGGTATGGCCGCTTGCGGAAATAAAGAAAAGGGTATTACGATCTGGGCTTCGAGCGACGATCAGGAAACCCTGAAGACGATGATAGCTAGGTTTAAGGAAGATAACCCCGACTTCAGCGTTCCTATTACGACGGGCGTTGTAGGCGCGGGCGACGCAGTCAGCAAGCTCAGCGTTGACGTATCTGCGGGCGCAGACATTTACTGCTACGCAAACGACCAGGTAGTTAACCTTCTCAGCTACGGCGCACTTTCGGCAATCCCCACGAAAATGGTTGAAACTCTGCTCGAAGAGAACGACAAGGATTCGGTTGAATCGGGCAAGGTCAATGATAAATATTACGGCTATCCGTATGCAGCAGACAACGGCTATTTCCTTTACTACAATAAGGCTATAATGAGCGACGAAGACGCAGGCTCGCTTGAAACCATTCTTGCAAAGTGCAAAGCGGCAGGCAAGACCTTTGTATACGATATGGAAACGGCGTGGTACGTAGGCGCGTTCTTCCTCGGCACGGCCGAAGGCTGCGTAGGCGGAACTTACGATTTCGAATACGAGGGAACGACGGTTGTTTACACTCACGTTAACTTCGATGAAAAAGCTCCCGGTTCGGAATACACCATCGGCGAAATCGGCGGTCAGGCTCTGATCGATCTGGCAAACGCAAAGGCGTTCGTTCCCGGCGGTGACGAGCAGATTTCCAAAGACCTCAACGGCGATAAAAACGGAACCTGGTTCGGCGCGTGCATTTCGGGTACCTGGAACGCAGAAAAAATCCAGCAGACTCTCGGCGAAAACTACGGCACGGCTAAGCTGCCTACCTTCCACAGCTCGCTGGACGGTAAAGATTATCAGATGGGTTCGCTTCTGGGCTATAAGCTGTTCGGCGTTAACCCCAACACTAAATATCTCGAAGAGTCTCACCAGCTTGCGGCTTATCTTATGAACGAGCAGATGCAGGAACTCAGATTTGACGAATTGCAGACCGGCCCTTCCAACAAGAAGGTTGCTCAGCTTGAAAAGGTTCAGAAGAACGCCGCGCTTGCAGCAATAATCGCGCAGACGCCCTATGCAACTCCCCAGGGCGCAATTCCCACCTCGTACTGGGATGCAATGAAGCAGTTCGGCGCAAACGTAAAGGGCAAGACCGTAACTTCGGCTACTTTGAAAGAAGACCTTGAAACGTTCATTAAAGGCTTCGAAAAAGATATCAGAGCCGACAAATAAATAACACACCGCAGGGGCAAAGTTTACTTTGCCCCGTTGCGGTAAATTTATAGGGGAAAAATAATGACACAAACTGTTGTTTCGGAACTGGATTACCTTAAAATGACGGCCTGGCAGAAGTTCTGCTACAAGTTCGTTTCGTTTTTCAAAGGAATCCCGTTATTATTTTTAAATTTTTTCAAAGTCACGATTCCGAACGCGGCAAAGAAGGTAGGGCTCGGGTTTAAAAACTTCGGTCTTACAATTTATTCCGCGGCAAGGTACGGCGACTGGAAAACGAGAATGTCTTTTCTCGTATTCGGCTTTTCACAGTTTGCAAGAAAGCAGTGGCTGAGGGGACTTCTGTTCCTCGCAATCGAAGTCGTATTCATTCTGTATATGTCGCTGTTCGGCTGGCAGTACCTCGGAATGCTTGGTACGCTCGGCACGAAGGAAACCTATTACTATGAAAATGCGATGGGCTTCGAGGTCCGCGTTGCGGGCGATAACTCGCTGCTTATTCTGCTGTACGGACTTTTAACGATAATATTTATTTTGGCAATCGTCTATGCGTGGTATCACAGCATCAAGTCCGCATACAACACCCAGCAGTACGAAGAGGCAAGACAGCGTCTTGCTACCGCAAAGGACGACGTTAAATCGTTCGCGGACGAACAGTACCACAAAACCCTTCTGGCTGTGCCTTTACTCGGACTTACCGTATTCACCATATTGCCCATAATCTTCATGATTTTCGTGGCGTTTACGAACTACGACAAGGCGCACTATCCCGACGAAAAATTATTCACCTGGATAGGCTTTGATAACTTCAGTTCGGTTTTGGGCGGCGGACTTTCCAACGGCGTATCATTCGGACTCACCTTCGGAAAACTTCTGTTATGGACGGTAGTCTGGGCGTTCTTCGCAACCTTCACAAACTACATTTTAGGTATAATAGTTGCCCTTCTTATCAACAAAAAGGGCATACGCCTGAAAAAGCTGTGGCGAACCGTTCTGGTTATGACCATAGCCGTTCCGCAGTTTATTTCACTTTTGCTGATGTCGCAGATGCTGTCCGACACGGGCGTTATCAACAACATTCTGCAATCGTGGCATATTACCAACAAAGCAATACCGTTCCTGTCTAACGGCAAGCTTGCAAAGGTAACGGTAATACTCGTAAACATCTGGGTAGGTATTCCGTACACGATGCTTATTTCCACGGGTATATTAATGAATATCCCCGAGGACTTGTACGAGTCCGCAAGAATAGACGGCGCGGGCCCCGTGAAGGCGTTCTTCAAAATAACCCTTCCGTATATGCTGCACGTTACGGCGCCTTACCTCATAACCCAGTTTATAGGAAATCTTAACAACTTCAACATAATATACCTGCTGACCGGAGGCAATCCTTCGCTGCCTATGGGCTATGCGCCGACGGCGGGCGAAACAGACCTTCTCATTACCTGGCTGTATAAAATTATCTTCCAGGAGCAGTCGTACGGCTTAGCTTCGGTTATCAGTATTCTTATGTTCGTCCTCACGGCGGTCGTATCGCTTATCGTTTATAACCGCTCAAGCGCAGTAAAGAACGAGGAGGATTTCATGTAATGGCAAAGAAATTCCGCAGTAAAAAGGCAGTCGAGCACGGCACGAACGCGGCAATATATATAATCCTTACGATTATAAGCGTGGTATGGCTGTTTCCTTTCGTATATCTCGTACTTCAGTCCCTCCGCGGAGAATCGGGTATCGTCGGCTACTTCCTGCCGCACGAGTGGACCTTCGATAACTATATCAAGCTGTTCACAGATAATTCGAGATTCCATTTCCTGAAATGGTACGGCACAACCCTTGCCATTTCGGTAGCGGTTACGGTTATCCAGACGACTATCGTGCTTATTACGAGCTACGCCTTGTCAAGATTGCGCTTCAAAATGAGAAAGCCTTTAATGAACCTTATGCTGGTTCTGGGAATGTTCCCCGGCTTTATGTCGATGACGGCAGTTTACTTCATTTTAAAGCTCATCGGACTTACGCAGGATATGGGTCTTGTAGGACTTATCCTCGTGTACGTAGCAAGCTCGTGTATGGGCTACTACATCTGCAAAGGCTTCTTCGACACTATCCCCAAGTCTCTGGACGAGGCGGCGAGAATTGACGGCGCAAACAGGCAGACGGTATTCTTCAAAATAATCCTGCCCCTTGCAAAGCCCATAATCATATACACTATATTAACGGCGTTTATGGCACCCTGGGGCGAGTTCATGTTCGCGTCGCTGATTATGAACGGAAACGAGCAATACTTCAACGTTGCCGTAGGTCTTAAAGAAATGCTGACGAGGGAAAACATCGATAAGTACTTCACGCAGTTCTGCGCGGCGTCGGTAGTAATTTCAATTCCCATCACGGTATTGTTCTTCTGCCTGCAGCGCTACTACGTGCAGGGCGTAACCGGCGGCTCGGTAAAGGGGTAATTAATGAAAAGAAAATTAACCGCTTTAATCTGTTCGCTGGTTGCGGCGTTGACCTTCGTCTTTGCGGCGATAGGCTTCACCGCCTGTAAAAAGGGCGACGAACCGCTCAAGCTTTTAGAAGAGAATATACTCGACGACAACTACGACAACTATTACGAAATTTTCGTATACTCGTACAACGACAGCAACGGCGACGGCTACGGCGACTTAAACGGCATAACCGAAAAGCTGGACTACATCCGCGATTTGGGTTATACGGGAATATGGCTTATGCCCATAATGCCCTCGGCAAGCTATCACGGCTACGACGTAACCGATTACTACAACGTAAACAGCAGGTACGGCACGCTCGACGATTATTCCAACCTTATAACCGCGGCGCACGAAAAGGGCGTTAAGGTCATTATCGACCTCGTCGTAAACCACACGTCCTCGCAGCACCCCTGGTTCAAATCGGCTGTCAGATACAAAAACGGCAGCGGTCAGGGCGACGACGCAAAGTACGCCGACTGGTACACCTTCTCGAATACCGCGCAGCCCAAATTCCATAAAAACGGCAGCGTGTATTACGAAGGTCAGTTCGACGCTGGAATGCCCGATTTAAACCTCGAAAACGAGCAGGTCAAAGCCGAAATCGACAACATTATAAAGTTCTGGATTAATAAGGGCACGGACGGCTTCCGTCTTGACGGCTGTCTGTACTATTCCGGAAGCGGCGGCGTAAACGCAAAGAGCGTGGACGTCTGCAAGTTCATAAAAGATACGGCTGTAAAGTACAACCCGAAGGCGTATATCGTAGGCGAAGCGTGGGCGGATAAAGGAGCTATCGAAAGCTTCTACGAGAGCGGCGCAGACAGCTTCTTCTACTTCCCCGGAGCGGGAAGCGGCAGCATCGGCAAATCGGTATTGTCCAAATCCGCGCTCGAGCTTTACGCGGCTATGCGCGAGTGCAACGAGATTGCCAAAGGCAATATTCCTGCGCCTTTCCTCTCGAACCACGACAACGGTATAGCGAGAATTGCCGCAAGAATGTCTAAGGACGAAGACAAGGTAAAATTCGCTTACGGACTGTTATCTCTGTTTTCAGGCAGCACCTTCACCTATTACGGCGACGAGATAGGAATGGTTGCCAAAAACGCCACAAGCGACCCCGATTTAAGGGTTGGTATGCTTTGGGACAACAGCGGCGTCCAGACGAAGCTTCCCAGCGGCGCTTCGGGACAGGCGAGCTTCCTCTTCGGAAGCGTTGCCGACCAGCTTAAGAACAATAATTCGATACTCAACTATTACAAACTCTGCAACAACGCAAGAAACGCTTTCCCCGCACTTATGCGCGGAACGGTGTCAAGAACCAAAAAGGACGACTCTTCGATTTTGTATATCACCAAGACCTACAAGGACGAGGCTATCAAAATCGTCGTAAACCTTGCGGACACAAGCAAAACGGTTGAAGAGATTGAAGGAACTCTTGCGCAGTCAATCTGCGTTTCGGGCAAAATAAAGCAAAGCGGAACAACGCTTTCAATGCCTAAATATTCAATAGCAATTTTAACTTAAAAGGAAGGGGAAAATATGGCAGGATTAAGTCTTAAACATATTTACAAAGTTTATCCTAACGGCACCAAGGCGGTTAACGATTTCAATATGGAAATCGCCGACAAAGAATTTATCGTATTCGTAGGACCTTCGGGCTGCGGCAAGTCAACGACTCTCAGAATGATTGCGGGACTTGAAGACATCAGCGCGGGCGAGCTTATGATAGGCGAAAACGTTGTCAACGATATGGAGCCCAAGGACAGGGATATCGCAATGGTTTTCCAGAACTACGCGCTCTATCCCCACATGACCGTATTCGAGAACATCGCGTTCGGACTTCGCTTGAGGAAACTGCCCAAGGACGAAATCAACAAGCGCGTTACCGAAGCGGCTGAAATTTTAGGCATAACCGAGTACCTCGGCAAAAAGCCCAAGGAAATGTCGGGCGGACAAAGACAGCGTGTATCCTTAGGCCGTGCAATCGTGCGCGAACCCAAAGTAATGCTTCTGGACGAACCGCTTTCCAACCTCGACGCAAAGCTCAGAACGCAGATGCGCAGCGAGATTGCAAAGCTTCACGCAAAGCTTCAGACGACCTTCATTTACGTAACCCACGACCAGATTGAAGCAATGACGATGGGCACGAGAATCGTCGTTATGAAGAGCGGCTTCGTTCAGCAGATTGACACTCCCAAAAATCTCTACAACTACCCCGGCAACAAATTCGTTGCGGGCTTCATAGGCACTCCGCAGATGAACTTCTTCGAAGGAACCCTTTTAAAGAAGGGCGAGGAAGTTGAAATCAAATTCGAGTATTCCGACGCGAAAATCACCGTGCCTTACTCGATGATGTACAAGGCAAGGCCCTCATACCTTGACGGTCAGTCCAAGGTTTATATCGGACTTCGCGCCGAGGCCGTTTCGGTAAATCCCGAAGTTGTCAAGGCAAGCAAATTCAAGATAAAGGTGAGAGTATCCCATAAAGAAGAGCTGGGCAACCAGACCCTTATTTACGGCGATATAAATATGGACGGCGACGGCTATACCGAAAGCTCCACCCGCATAATAATCAGCGCGGACGCTACCGCGGAATGCAAGTCGGGCGACGTAATCGACGCTGCGCTTGATATCTCGAAGGTTCACCTTTTCGACAAGGAAACCGAGCAGAGCATTCTTCCGAGAATACCCGAGTACAACTATATCGACTGCGAGGTTAAGGAAGGCAAGCTTATATTCCTCGGCGCGGAACTCAAGCTTCCGCCCGCAATTAAGACCCCCGACGGTAAGTACGAGCTGTTAATCCCCACCGACGCAATCACGACGGGCGGCAAGGACGCGGCAATCACCGTTAAGGACTGCGAGAACATCAACGGCAAATACGTCGTTTCATTCGAGCTGGGCGAAAGAACAATGTTCGCCGTAGCGGACGAAGAAGTTAAGCACGGCAAAGCTAAAATCGACGTCGACTTAAAGAAGATTTCGCTTATAAAGGACGGCGAAACTGTCGTTGAAGCTATGCCCGAAAAAATCAGGCTCGAAGGCAAGCTCGTTAAAGAAAAGGTTGTCGAACAAGTTGAAACCGACGGCAAGTTCAAAAAGAAGAAGGTAATCAAATTCTTCCTTCAAATTGAAGACTGCAAACTGCCCTGCCCCGACAGCGCGGCAACCAAGCTGATAACCGCTATGGGCGTTAAAAAGGCGTTCACCGAAAAACTCATTTACGAGTGCAGCCCTTACGATTTGACGGTTGCGGAAGAGGGAATTTCCGCCTCGGTTGAAAGCGTGCTCGACTACGGCAAAGAAAAATTTGCCGTCTGCAAAATCGGTGAAACCACCGCTTGTGTTTACGGCGAAGCTTATGGCGAAGTTAAGCTGCTGCCCGCGGTTGACAAACTGTCCGTAATTCAGGCGGCAAACGATATAAGAATTATTTAACTCATTACGTCTTCGGTTTAGAATTTCCGGAGAGAAGGAACCTCCTTATTACTATTGAAAAGCGGAGAAATAATTTCTCCGCTTTTCTCATACAAAAAATCTTGCGTGCATAGCCGTTTCGTCATTGCGCCCGAGCGCGTAAGCCTTGTCATTCTGTCGTACCGGCGGCTTTGCCGCTGCGTTAGTCGAAGAATCCCCCAAACGAAGTCCTCCAACCCCTTTCGTCATTGCGAGCGAAGCGAAGCAATCCAGAAGCGGAGTACTTAAAAAAGCGTAATAGTCTGGATTGCCGCGTCGCTACGCTCCTCGCAATGACGGTGAGAAGCACACCCGCCCGTCATTGCGCCCGAGCGAAGCGACGGTTTGCGCACCTTATTGTCATTTCGAGCGAAGTCGAGAAATCTTTATATCTTCGGCGCAAAGCGAAGCGAAGCAATCCAGAAGCGGCGCGGGGGTATCATACAAAAAATGAGGAAAACGGAGAAAAAAGGAGAAAAATTCGGTACAAAAAGGGAGATTAATTTTTCGGCTGGGTTGGTAAAATTATGTCGATTAACCGCGAAAAATGTAGACCGCGGTTTGATTACGGAGGACAAAATGCTTCACAACCTTACTGCCGAACAAGTGCTGGAAAATCTTATAGACACACTTCAAACCAGCTTAAACGAGATACTCGATATAAAATCCAAAAACGAATTTATAGTGGGAGAGTGGTACGCCTATATAGAATGCCTCGAAGCTATCTTATACTGGAAAAAGGCAAAGGAATTCGGCTTAGACTACAACCCCGAAACCAAGTACAAAATTATATAATGTCGCGCAAGTCTTCCGCGCTGTCAATCAGCTCAACGGTCATATCCTTGCGGTCGGCGCAGGCGGAAGCAACGCTTTCGCGGCAGGTTTTAACCGTAACCGAATGCCGCCCGTCAAAGGCAATTTCAATAAACTTAGTAAATCCGAAGATTTGCGGAGCTTCGTCAAGAGTAAAGCTCGCGCCGTACTTCGCCAAAGTCTCAAAAACTGACAAAAGACCTATGCCGTGGCCGTTGACGCCCGCGCGGGTAGTAATCTGTTCCCGCCCGAGTTTTGCAAGCACGTCTTCGTTAAACTGTGCGCCGCTGTCGTAAATGCGAATCAGCGGCTTTAAATTTTCGGTCTCCGCAAGCTCGGCGCGCACTTTGGCGTTTGGCGAGCCGAGGGCGGAATTCACGGCGTTGTCGCACAGGTAGCCCAGCAGAGTATGTATATCGTCCTTATCCAACGTGCCGTCGGCAAACCAATTTTTAACCCCGTCGGAAATCTCCGCGCTCGCGGTAAAGTTTTTGCGCTCCGCTTCGGCGTAAAGTCTGATAATCGGCGCGTCGATAACGCTGTCGCCCGTGCGTGGAATATTTTCAAAACTGCACTTTTCGTTTACGATATTCGTTTTGCTCATAATGGCTTCAAGCATATTAAAAACGGCTATCGCGTCCGCGTTGCCGGTTGCCTCCGCGGCGCGTTTCGCGAGAATTGCGCAGTCGGGCAAAGCTTTGTTAAGGTAATGAATATATTTGGCGTACGCGGCTAATTGCAAATCGCTTTCGGCGGAGTTCATTTCATAGTCCTTGATGGTGTTTTCCATAAGGTCCACGCTTTGCTGTTCAACTGCCTTGTTGTAATTGTATTTAATGTGCTTGCGCCACCACAATATAATCAGCAACGCAAACAGAGCAACAATTATCAGAATAATTTCAAGCATAGACTGAGTTGCGTTTCTTATATATAAAAGCATCATTGCAATAATACTGCCTACACTCAGGTGCAGCATAATTTCAAATGTAGGGTTAGTGTTTTCGGGGTTTATACCGCTTTGCAATCTTTTACTCAGGAATAAAAGAAAAATACCGGCAACCTGAATTACGGCATTGATTACTTGCGCAATAATTTTTTGTGCGGCTTCGTTTTTTACGAAATAAAGCGGTATTGACAATATATAGCCTAAAACAAAAGCTATCAGCATTAATACTATTGAAACACCGAGCGCAATCGTACCTACTGTAACTGTCACGTAAAAAGATTTTCTGAACCGCAACAGTAAAAAGGCAACGCTGAAAATTAGTAAACCTAACGGTACAAGCATTTTTATGTATACCGTTACAAAATATAAAACTGTGGAAAAAACTATAAACAGCGGAATATCAAACAAGTCCCAGACTTTCAGCTTTAAGCGCAGAAGTCTGATATAGGAGTACAAGATACAAACAAAAATAGCGGTGTATTTCACCAGACAAATAATAAATTCTTCCATATATGTATTTTATCACAATAATAGTCAAATTTCGATAA
>JAIEAS010000011.1 GCA_029071285.1 Clostridia bacterium | reverse complement strand
CATATCCACGGCTATATCCATATCGGATATGTTATTGACGCCGTCCGCCTTTATCGTGCATTTGTCCTTTACCGCCGCTTTCATTCTGGAAATAACTTCGCCGTCGAACGAACCGCCGAAATAGCCCGAGTGCGAGCGAAGCGCGGTTATTCCGCAATCCGAGGCAAGCGAGCAGACTTTTGCAAGCTCCTGAGGGGTCAGCAGAGTGCTTTCAACGTTTATTCTTACGTTGCGGACTTTGCCCGCCTTTTTGAGTTTTTTGAACTCGCGCTTGACGTAGCCCCAGTTGCCGTCCTTTATATAGGCGATAGGCGCGGTTACTTCCGCCTCGTCAACGCCGTCCTTTACGGCTTGTTTTACCGCCGCGACTTTAACTTTGGTGCTGTCGCCACCGTGCGGGAATGAGATGCAGGCGATTAACGAAACCTGCGGGTCTTTGCCAAGGAAGCTTACGCAGGGCTTTACGTTTGCGGGCAGAACGCACACTGCTCCGATTTTCAGCCTTTCAGCTTCCTTGCAGGCGTGGCGAAGGGTTGCCTTATCGGTAGTGGCGTCGGTGAGGTTGTATTCTAATTTGGCAACCTGTCCGTGAGCCGCCTCTAAATTCATTTTGCGTTTGAACTCGGCATAGCGCAGTTTTTCCTGCTCCTGCTCGGCTTCGAGCGGAGTTTTTTCAGATACTTCTTCCAACTTTTCGTCTGAATTTTCCATAATATACCTTTATTATATAATATTTTTATTAATAGTTATTTTAAAATAGCAGTATGGCTATCGGCATTTTATATCTGTTTTTGACTTTTGTAATATGTTTTATTCTCGTACACCTTGTAAAGCTGGCGTACCTCGGGCTGAAAAGCGTCAGAAAAAAGTCTGAACCGCCGAAAGAAGAACCCAAACCCGAACCCAAGCCCAAAAAGCCCGAACCCGTTTACTATATTGTAGAGAAAAAGCGGGCAAAAAAGTCCTATTCCGCACCGAAAGAAATTCAGTTTAAAGATTAATCTTCGTAGCGGGTGAGATTTTTGCCGTCTTCCCAAAGGCGTTCGAGGCGGTAAAAGTCGCGCTCTTCGTCGCCGAAGAGGTGAACGATTACGTCGGCGTAGTCCAAAACCGCCCATCTGCCGTTCTGGACGCCCTCTTTTCTTCTCGGAATTTCGCCGTATTCTTTTTCAAGCTTTTCTTCAAGATTTTCGGCGAGAGCCTTAACCTGAATTTTAGACCTGCCTCCCGCGATTACGAAATAATCGCAAAGGCTGGTCTTATTTTCTACCGCGATATAGACGATGTCGTTCGCCTTTTTTTCGGACAGAATTTTGCAGATTAAATTTGTTTTTTCTTTACTGGTCATTTTTTGTTCCTTTCAGATATTCGTAGGTTTCAAGGGTAAGCGGATAAATTTTTTCGCCGCTATTATTCAGATAATTTATCTGGTGCTTCAGCGCGGCAAGAAGACATTCGTCTATATCTTTTGCAAAGACCGCGCGTAAAGCTTCAACGCCGTCGAAATCTCTGCCGTCTTCAAGCATATCGCAAAGATAGATAAGCTTTTCAAGACCGGACATCCCCGCCCTTCCGCTCGTGTGGTATTTTATTGAATTTATTATATCTTTATCGGTTACTTTAAATTCGCGCCCGGCTACGTATGCGCTCGCATACTGGTGAACGACCTGTCCGGGAACGCCGTCGGGGCACTTGAAGCCTTTCAAAAGAGGGCTTTCCGCCGTAAGGTATTTGGCGCAGTCGTGCAAAGCCGCGGCGGTTATCGCCTGCTCCTCGCTTGCGCCCACCCTCCGGCAATTCTGCGCCGCCATAAGGCAGACGCCGACGGTGTGCTTCCAACGCTTTTCGGTAAGCAGGTTTTTAACTTCAGCAAGGCGCGGAATAGCGTAAATATTATTTCTTTTTATATAACCGTAAACTTCGGCGTTTAAACCCGCGGGCTCTTCGCCCAGCGCGAGCAAAGTGCGGAGCCTCGTTGAGCTTACGTCCTTGCCCACGTAGTTAAACGAAACAGGTTTGGTTTTAAAGCGGGCTTCGAAATTTTTGAGCGAAGTTCTGAGCCCCTCGCCGTCCACTCTTGCGCAGACAGCAAGTTTCACGGCGGACAAAATTCTTTCGGGATTCTTCCAGTTTAAAAAGTCGTCCAGCATATCCGCGCCGAGGATAAAATACCGCTCGTCCGCGGGATATTTTTTTGCAAATTCCTCGCAGGTGATATACGAATAGCTAACGCCGCCGCGTGTAATTTCGTAGCCGCTGACTTCGGCGCGGTCGACTTCATTAAAAGCAAGGCGGCACATTTCCAGCCTCTGCTGCGCGGTTGCGGTAAGTCTGCCGTCCTTTTTAGGCGTAATAAAAGAGGGCAGAATTATCACCTTGTCAAGGTTGAGCGCCTTCACCGCCGCGCGGACGATATTTACGTGTTCGTTGTGAACGGGATTGAACGACCCGCCGAAAATTGCTATTTTCATACAGTTTAAAATTCAGAATTTCAGTCAAAAACCTGGGTATGAGAAGAATTAATCTGCCCCTTATACTCGATACACTTTTTGCCGCGTTGTGCGCCTTTCTGCTGTTTTTTACGGCTATGCGCTACTACACGAAAAGCGCGGCTATAGCACTCGGTTTTGCAATCTGCGCCTGCATTCTTTTCGGCGCGCTCAGCTGTTTGTACATAAGCAAAAAGCAAAACAAAAACCTGCGCTTATCGCGCGACGAGAAAAATAAAAAGCTTTTGTCGCTCCACCTTTCGCTGTCGTCCGACGAATATATCTGCGGCCTCTTTGAAAAGTGCCTGTCTAACGAGAACGCCGCCGCAAAAATCAAGGGCGGAAAAATTTTCACCGAAGAATGCGTTTATTTTTTCAACTTTAAAATGCAGCCCCTTTCAGAGGACGACGTTGCACAGGTGATTAAATTTTCAAGCGAGAATAAAAAGGTTATTTTCTGCAGTAAAATTTCACCCGAGGCCGCGCTTCTTTGCGAGAATTTTTTGATTGAAATCCGCAACATAGGCAGCGTTTACAAGCTGTTGAAGGACAACGACCTGCTGCCCGAAAAATATATTTACGAGGGTGCGAAAAAAATCGGTATTTTCAAAAAGATAAAGGCAAGATTCAACCGCAAGCTTTCCGCCCCTCTCTTCTGGTCAGGCGCGGGACTGCTGTTTTTGAGCTACTTCACCTTTTTCCCCGTTTACTATATTATCAGCGGAGGAATAATGCTTATTCTCTCCGCCGCCGCACTCGTATTCAATTAAGCTCTATGTGTTTAATGCCTTTCTTCTGCGATTTACGGTAAAGCACGGCTTTTCTGCCGATTACTATTACGCACTCGGCTGAAAGCCTTTCGGCAAGCTCCCGTCCCAAAATCTGGGGGTCGCCGTCGGCGTTTTCAAGAATGTTTATTTTGATAAGCTCGCGGCTTTCAAGACAGTCCGAAAAGCTTTTGAGCATATTTTCACCTATACCGTCCTTGCCCACCTGACCTATCGGCGACAGGTTTGCGGCAAGGGCTTTTAATTTACTTCTCTGTTTACTCGTCAACAT
>JAIEAS010000109.1 GCA_029071285.1 Clostridia bacterium | reverse complement strand
GCTCCTTTTGGCTATGTCCTCGTAAACGTTGTATTCAAGCATATCCGCCTCCGCAAAAACTATGTGTACAATAACTTATTGCAGAATTTAAACTTTTAGAACGGTTTTTATAAATTTTAAAGCCCCCGACTTTTCCGGGGGCCTTTATTTTAGCGGGTTTTTAAAACTTCTTTGTAGAAATTATCCATTTCGGACTTGGTTTTAAACTTTGCAACGAACATCGTGTTGCCCATCGTGTTGCTTAAAACGTCGGGTATTCTCTCTACCATAGTTATATTATCGGCGTACTCAATCTTCACCGCGTCGTCGCACAGAACGAAGTTTTTGCCGTCGCGTCTGCCTGCGTAAGCGCAGTAGAATTTTTCGCCCGTGGTGATATCGGTCTTGCCGTTTGCGATTGTGTCAGCCCAGATTTTGTACACATCGGTGCTGTTTGCAAAGTTCATCATATCGGGGGTAAAGCCGCCCGCGGGGCGCATATTGACTTCCAGAGCCACAACCTCGCCCTTTTTACCGATGCGCTGGTCTTTCGTAAGACGGAAAAATTCGAAGTGGATAAATCTGTTTTTAACGTTGAACGCCTTTACCGTGCGTCTGCCTGCGTCTGCAACGTCGGGCGCGAGCTCGTTTACTATGTAGTACATGCAGTTGCCGCTTTCGTTAACGACGTCCATTAAAGAGTTGGGCGTTATGTTGCCCGTTTCGAACACGGGGTTGCCCTTTGCGTCGATTATCGCGTCGTAAGAATTTACTTCCGCCTCCACGTACTCTTCCATTATATAAGGAATTTCGGGCTTGGTTTCGAGGAAGTTTACAAGCTCCTGCTCGTTCGAAATTTTGTAAGTAGCCGCCGCTCCTATGCCGTTGTCGGGCTTTACTATTACGGGATAGCCGACCTCGTCAATCAGCTTCTGGCAGTTTTTAAGAGTTTTAACGATGCAGTACTTCGCGGTCTTTACGCCGGCTTTCTGATAGTACTTTTTCATCTTTGACTTGTATCTTATCTTCTTTACGTCGCTGTTTTTGAAGCCGCTGGCTATGCCGAACGCCGAACGAAGAGCCGCGTCGTGCTCGAGCCAGTACTCGTTATTGCTTTCGAGATAGTCTATCTTGCCGTACTTGAAGATGAAGAACGCCACCGCGCGGTAAACTTCGTCATAGTTTTCAAGGCTGTGTACCCAGTAATACTCGTTGACGTTTTCCTTTACGTCGTCCGAAAGTCTGTCCCAGGGGCAGTCGCCTATAGCCAGAACGTTGAAACCGTAATTTTTAAGTTCGCGGCAGAACTTGTAGTAGTTGGCAGGAAAATCGGGTGAAATAAATATAAAATTTTTCATAAAATTAGCCTCCTTTTTATGAAAATGCAATTATTTTTCAAACAAAACGCTTATAAAATACGGAATTTGCCTCTCCCAGCTCGCCTCGCAGTGGGTGCCGTTAGGAACTATGCGTGAGGTAACGAAAACGCCTTTATCGGTAAGCGCCTTTACCGTATCGGAAAAGTATATCCTTTGGTTGTCGTGGTTTTTAAACTCTTTGCTGCCGTAGTCGGTGTAAAGCCTCGTGCCCGCCCTGTAATTTGCGGACTTTATAAAGTCGGGAACTCCGTCGTAAACCCAAAGACTGGGCGAGAGAGCCGCCCCGCGCGAAAAATATTTGCGGTAAGCCGACAGGGCGTAAAGTGTCATAAGTCCGCCCATCGAGCTTCCGCCTATTGCGGTGTGCTCCCAGTCGGGCAGGGTTTTATAGTTTTGGTCTATATACGGCTTGAAGGTTTTCACAAGCCAGTCCATATACTTTTTGCCCTTGCCGCAGACCTTAATACCGCCGCGCTCGAAATCCTTCGGCGAATACTCCGAAAGCCTTTCGTGTCCCTCGTGGTTGCACTCCACCGCCGCTATTATAAGCGGAACTTTATTCTCGTCCAAATATTTTGAAAGTCCCCAGCTTTTGCCGTAGGTCGCTTCCTCGTCCGAAAAGAGGTTGTGACCGTCGAACATATACATTACGGGGAAAGCAGTGCCCTCTTCGTAATTTTCGGGCAGATAAACGTAAGCTTTGCGCTTTTTTCCCTTGTTAAGCGAAGGAATTTCAATATCCCAACTTTCTATCATACGTTTTCCGTTTAATTTGTGTTTCGATGAATATGCCTTTTAATTCATATGCGCGTTGATAAAATTGAGGATATCCTCTTTTACCTTATCGCTGCAATTATCGTTCAAAATTTCGTGTCTTGCGTTTTCATAGAGGGTGATATCCACTTCCTCTATGCCCGCTTTTTTAAATTTGTCGTAAGACTTCTGTACGCCTTTGCCGTAGTTGCCCACGGGGTCGTTCGCGCCCGCGACGAAAAGAACGGGCAGATTTTTTGGAACGCCCTTTACGGCTTCTGACGAGCAAGCCTGCTTTATAATGCCGAACAGCACGCTGTAGCCGTTGTCCGTAAAGTCGAATCCGCACAGCGGGTCCGCCTCGTATCTGTCCACGTTTTCACAGCTTTCCGAAAGCCAGTCGTTCTCGGTGCGGGCGGGAGCGAATTTTTTGTTGTAGCTGCCGAAAGCGAGCTTTTTGATAAATCTGCTTCTATGCCGCCAGCCGCAGAAAAGCGCGTCCAGCCAGACGAAGAACAGCGCCGCGTTCAGCGTAGCGTGACTCTTGTAGCCGCTGCCCATAATTATCGCGCCCGAAAAATCGCTGCCGTACTGCGAAATATATTTACGGCAGAAGAAGGAACCCATACTGTGTCCCAGAATGAAATAAGGAACTTCGCCCACCTGCTTTTTAACGGCAAGCTGCAGTGCGCGGATATCCTGAATTATTATATTTGTGTCGCGCCTTTTATTGAAGTAACCCAGATCCTCCGTTCTTCTCACCGACTGTCCGTGACCCAGATGGTCGTCGGCGCAGACTGCAAAGCCCTGTTCCGTTAAATACTCGGCAAAGGGCGCGTAACGCTCGGCGTATTCCGCCATTCCGTGGATAATCTGCACCACGCCGCGGATTTCGCCCTCGGGCAGCCAAAGGCAGGCGTGAATAGTGGTTACGCCGTCGTGCGACGGATAATAAATATTTTCCATTTATATCTTCCTCAAATTAAATTTATTATATCATAAACCTTAAAGAGTGACAACCTCTTTAAAGGCAGAGATAAGCGTTTTTAAAACAAATTTTTCTCTCGCCGCGCCCGATTTCGCGCGCAATTTCGATTATTTTGTCGTTTACGGGCGTTTGCACCCCCAACTTTTTTGCAACACGTGTTACCGCGCCGTTAATATAGCCGATTTCGCAGGTTTTTCCCGCTTTTAAGTCGAAATACATTCCCGAAACAAGCTTCTTGTGGCTGTGCATTGCGTAGGGAAGCAGTGCAAGCGCGATTCTCTTTTTCACCGCGTTTTTGTATGAAAACAGCTTGTCTATACGGTGTCCCTGAATTTTTTCAAGCGTTACGCCCGCTTTGTTCGCAACGGCGAAAGCTTCGTTCAGAATTTCAAGCGCAATTTTGCGGGTAGTTTTATTTTTACCAACCTCGCCGAAAGTCATACCGCAAACCGCGGAAAGTGCTGAAAAAGCGCAATTTATCGAAAGCTTTGCCCACCGCGCGCCCGCAAGGTTTTCCGTTACCTTAACTTCTCCCGCGCACGCGAGAAGATTTGCAACCTCTCCGACTGCGGAATTTGCGCCGTTCGGCGAGCCGAGTGCAAAAGTCATTTTACCGCGCTTTGAAGTAAGCTCGGCTATACCGTTTTCCTTTAAGGTTGCGCCCCAGCTTACAGCACAGCCGAGGCATCTGTCCGCCCCGACCGCTTGAATTACCGCGTCCTCGGGCAGACCGTTCTGAAGGGTACAGACAACTCCGTTCTCTTCTAAAATACCGTTTAAAAATCCGAGGTCGCCGCCCTGCTTGGTCATTAAAAAAATTATGCCATACCTGCCCGAAATCTCGTCTGGCGTAAGCGCGTTTACTTTTACCGTCATTTGCGCGCCGCCGCAGATTTGCGCTCCCCTCTCTTTGAGCGCGGCGATATGCGCGCAGTTTCGGCTGATTAAATCAATCTGCTTGCCCGCCGCGGTAATGAACGCACCCAGAACTGTGCCCATTGCACCCGCGCCGTAGACAGCCGCTCTCACTTGTTCAGTTCCTCAAATGCAAGCCGCGCCATATGCTCGTATGCTTTTTCGGACGGATGCAACCGGTCGCCGCTGTCGTACCCCTCTTTGAACGCCGCTGGGTCGGTTTCCGAGCGCAGAGCTTTTTCAAAGTCTATACAAGCGTGCCCGCAAGTTCTCAGCCAGTCGTTTACGCCGTTTTTCATATCCTCTCTGAAAGGTGCGTAGGTACGCCAACCCTTAATGGGAAGCAGCGTGCCCGCATAAATTTTGAGGCTGTATTTTTTTGCGATATCAAAATAGTATTTCAAGCCATCTTCGAGCTCGT
This sequence comes from Clostridia bacterium, assembly GCA_029071285.1. Lineage (GTDB taxonomy): Bacteria > Bacillota > Clostridia > Christensenellales > Borkfalkiaceae > Coproplasma. Next base: position 4,292 of record JAIEAS010000109.1, on the reverse strand, counting down.
TCAAAGCCGGCAAGTCGGACATCGGTCTGAACGGATTTACGTCGGTGCCGACGGGGTGGATAATATCGTTGATGCCCTGCTGGATAATGACCGCGTCCGCGCCGCTCACTGTGGAAATTTCACGCTCGAAGCGGTGCTTGCCGCAAAGCCCGTAGCTTTCGTAAGTAATGCAGCTATATTCCCTTAAAACACGCGTACCGCTTGCCGCTCTGCGGACTATCGCCGTCTTGTTGTACGGGTCGTCCATACAAAGCAAAGCAAGGTAATCGGGCCAGCTCTGCGAGGTTATAGAATCGCCGTAGCAAATTACGCAGCGGTTTTTATCGTTTGTCAGAAGGTCTACGCCTGTTAAAAAATAATATGTGTTTGTACTGCGCGTACCGTTTAAGGGCAGAACGGATTTCATAGTGCAGTTGCCGAGCGAGTAAAACCCTCCCGATAAAGGCCCCGTGATTACCACCGCCGAGCGCATAAGGGTGAAATCCTTTAAATAAATGCTTACCGAAATTCTGCCCAACGGTTTCACGCGGAAGTCGATTTCGTCCGAAAAGATTTCCTCTCCCGCGCCTATCGTAACACTCTCTTTGCCCGAAAAGGTTATAAGCACCGCGTCCTTCAAATTGATTTCCCTGTCGCTCTCCGCGGGGGCTACCGTTACCTGATTTAAAGTAACGGGTTCCGTTCCGCAGAAATTTGAAAAATGCAGTCTTATTTTATCGCCTGCAAAAGCGCACTTTATCGGATAGCGCAGAGTTATATCACGCGCGTAATTTTCAGGGCGGCGTTCCGCGATTGAAGTCGCGTTGCCCCATACAGTAACCCACCTGGACATTTTATTTATCCTTCTTTGTTGAACTTATCGTCTTTAAGCCTTTGAAAAGCTTGCCGTTGAAAATTTCGTTTAAGCCCTGCATAATGCTGTCGTCGAACCTGCCGAACTGCGCAAGCGTTCTCAAAGGAAGATATTCCATAGTGCCGTATATCGTGCGCCTCTTCCTCACCGCCGCAAGGGCAATCCACGCAAAGGTTTTTCCCCACAGACCTTTTGCGTTTTTCAGCTCGCAGAAAGGCGTTTCGTGCGTGGCGATAACCCTGCCTTTATTATCCCTCAAAAGGGGATAAACTGCGGGAATTAATCCCAAAGTGTCGGGCGCGGCAACTCTGTCGCAATCGCCCTCTATATCGATTTTGCCTTCAAGCCGCAAATCCGCGGACGACGCGCCTATAAAAATTCCGTACCCGCCCGAAACTTTAACCCACTTATTTTCTTTAACGTCAAAGCTGCGGAAAGAGTATTCGTCAAAGGGAATGAAAATCTTTTTGGTTTCGCCCGCGTTTAAAAACACTTTATCGAAGCCTTTGAGCTGTAACTCGGGCGCGTTGGCGTTCTTCGGAAAATTGATATACAGCTGAACGGCTTCACCGCCGTAAACTTCGCCCGCGTTTTTCACGTCGAAGCTTGCGCCCTTATCGTTCACGCGCAGATTCGAGTACTCGAACCGCGTATACGACAGACCGAATCCGAAGGGGTATTTTGCTTCACCGCCGCCGCGGTAGCCCACTTTCATACCCTCGCCGTAAACCGCCGAGTAAGGGTCTTGTACGCAAGGCTTGTAATCTTTTAAGAAAGTTTCGGCAAGCTTACCCGAAGGGTTTATCTTGCCCGTAAGAATATCGGCAACCGCCTGACTGCTTGCCTGACCGCTAAGTCCCGCGTACAGAACTGCGGGAATTTCACCGTCCCAGCTTGTATCCACGGCGCAGCCGCAGAACAGCACGACGACTATATTTTTGTTTACTTTTTTAAGCTTTTCAAGCAGTTTAATCTGCTTGTCGGGCAGTGAATAACTGAGCCTGTCCGCGCCCTCGGCATCTTCGGTGCGGTAGCCCATACAGTAAATTACCGCGTCCGACTTTTTAGCAAGCCTTACGGCTTTCGCGCCGCCGCCCGCGTACTTTGCGCCCTTTAAACAGCTTTTAAGATTTACCGCGGCTTTGGGATTTACCTTTGCCGAGCCGCCGCCCTGAACCTGCGGCTTTTTTGCAAAGTCGCCTATGAGGGCGATTTTAATATCCTGCTTTAACGGCAGCAAGCCGTCGTTCTTTAAAAGCACCGCGCACTCTTCCGCGCATCTTTGGGCAAAATCCTTATGCCCCGAAATATCAACTCTGCGCGCGGGTTTTTCACGGTGAGATAGCTTTACTATTCTCTCCGCGCAACTGTCTACTTCTTCTTCATTTAATCTGCCGTCTTTTACAGCGGAAACAATTTCTTCTTTTGATAAATAGCAGCAGGGCATTTCCAAATCCGCGCCCGCTTTTACAGAGGCAACTCTGTCGTGCGTGCCGCCCCAGTCGGAAACGACGATACCCTCAAAGCCCCACTCGCCGCGGAGCACGTCATTCAAAAGCCAGCCGTTCTCGTTGCAGTAAACGCCGTTAAGTCTGTTGTACGCCGTCATAACCGCCGCGGGCTTTGACTCTTTCACCGCCATTTCAAACGCTGTAAGATAAATCTCGCGCAGTGTGCGCATATCCACGACCGAGTCGCAGACCATTCTGCCGAACTCGCGGTTGTTTGCGGCAAAGTGCTTTACGCAGCCGCCGACGCCCGTGGACTGAACGCCGTCCAGATACGACGCGCCCAGCTTTCCGTTCAGATAGGGGTCCTCGGAAAAATACTCGAAGTTTCTGCCGTTCAACGGATAGCTTTTGATATTTAAATCGGGCGCAAGCAGAACGTCAACTCCCGCCGACGCGCCTTCCCTTCCTATGCACGCGCCCGTTTCTTTTACCAGCTCGCAGTTAAAGCTCGCGGCAAGCGCGGAATGCGCAGGGAAACAGGTTGCGGGCATCGAGCCGTTTATACCGAGGTGGTCGCCCTTTTTGCCCTGAACGCGCAGTCCCGAAGGTCCGTCCGAAAAGCGTATTCTGTCCGCACCGCAAACCTTTGCCGTATTCCAGAAATCTCTGCCCGATAAAAGTCGGGCTTTTTCTTCAAGATTATAGTCTTTCATAACTTAATACATTTTAGCACAAGTAAATTTATTTTGCAACACACGAAAAAAGCGTTCCCCGCTATTTCAGGAACGCCTTTCAGTTAATTAACTTTTATTGAACTTCATTCTCGTGCTTTTTCATTCTTAGTCTGAACACGCCGCCCGTGATTATAGGCGAAACGATGAGCCATACCGCAGCCAGAGTTATCAGCACGTAAATTATAATCGAGCCGACCGAGCGGGGTCCCTGGAATATCCAGCCCACGAGGTTGAACCCGAACATACCGTACAATCCCCAGTTGAGGGCGCCTGCAAGAACTAAAATGTAAGAAATCAAGTTTGCAATTACCATATATTTTCTCCTTGATTTCAGTATCTGTTTTTTTTACCGCAATTATACACCGCGGACAAAATTTAAAGGCGCACCCAAAGGCGCGCCTTGCAAAGTTATCTCTTAAAGGTTACCACACCATCTGATTTTATCCGCGCAGAGCAAATATAGAGAAAGAGATAAACGTTGCCGAACGTAAATCACCTCTGCGCAAGATACCCGCAAGCGGGAAGATTAAGATAATGTGGTAAAATTATTCTATCACATAAATTTTAACCTTTCAACTCTTTTTACTTAAAACGCAAAAATTTAAGGCAAGCGCAGAACGTGTTATTATTTCTCGTATACGCTCCGCTTTAAAATGCCTATGTACGGAAGATGACGGTACTGCTCGTTGTAGTCCAGTCCGTAGCCCACGACAAACTCGTTTTCGATAATAAAGCAGTTGTAATCCGACTTTATGTCGTACTCGCGCCTTTCGGCTTTATCCAGAAGGGTTACGATTTTTACCGAAGCCGCGCCGCGCTCTTCAAGCATTCTTTTAAGGCAGGCAAGTGTGAAGCCGCTGTCAATAATATCCTCAACGATAATTACGTCCCTGCCCTTAACGTCCTTGTCAAGGTCCTTTTTTATTTTCAGATTTCCCGAAGAAACCGCGCCCGAGCCGTACGACGAAACCGCCATAAAATCGAGCTCGACGGGCATCGATAAAAAGCGGATAAAGTCGGCGTAAAAAATTATACTACCCTTTAAAATTCCGACGACGAGCGGACTCTTGTCCTTGTAATCCTCGTCCACCACCAGCGCCACTTCCTTTACGCGCGAGCGTAACTGTTCTTCGGTCAGCATTATGCGTTCACAATCCTTGTGCATACCATTCTCCTTAGTAAAAATTTTTATCTTTTAATCTCGACGAAGGACCTCTTGAAAGCAGAGTGCTTGTCGGCGAAAAAAGTGCTATA
>JAIEAS010000108.1 GCA_029071285.1 Clostridia bacterium | reverse complement strand
GTTTTCGGGCTCGGGTTCGGGCTTCTTTTTGGGGAATTTTCTTATATGCAGATACCAGAACGCCAGGGCGATAAACATACTTATGCTCCAGCCGATAGCCCAAGCCCAGCAAACGCCTTTAAAACCCCAGCCCGCGCCGACCAGAACGTATACCAGAATTACGCGCAGCAACAGGTCGGTAAACGTGCTTATGGTAAAGCCCAGATTTCCTCCGCAGCCGCGCACCGAGCCGTCGGCAACAATCTTCACGCAGACGGCGGGCAGAAAGCACGAAACTATTATAAGGAACTGTGCCGAATATTCAAGCGCTTCGGCTGTGAGCTTATCCTTTTGGATAAATATTTTTGTCAGCGGTTCGGGGCAGGACACGAACACCGCCAGAAATATCAGCGATAATAAAAGCGTGTAACACAGCACCGCCAGAAAGCCCGTCTTAATACGTCCGTACTCCCCCACCGCCTTGTTCTGCGAAACGAAGTTTGAAAGTCCGTTGGTCATTGCAACTATGCTCATTGTGGAAACCGCTATAAGCTTAAAGGCGGTCGTAAAGCCCGTGGTTGCGTCCTCGCCGATTCCGTTTATGCACTTTATAACGAAAAAGTTTCCGACGGACACAAAGCTTTGCTGCAGAATTATCGGAACGGAAGCGAACGACAATTCTTTTAAAATTTTCTTATCGAAGAACTTGGGCTTTTCTTCCGTCTTTACCGAGCGCATCTTGCGCATAAGCACGAACACGGTAGCCCCGCAGGCCAGCGCCTGCGAAATAAAGGTTGCCCACGCCGCGCCTGCTACGTCCAGGTGCAGCACGCAGACGAACAGCAAATCCAGTCCCACGTTCAGCACGGACGAGATTACGAGAAAGATAAAGGGAGTTTTGCTGTCGCCTAACGCGGAACAGATTCCGCAGCCGAGGTTATACAAAAACACGAAGGGCAGCGAACCTAAATATATGTAAAGATATTCAAAGCAGTCGCCGTAGTAAGACTCGGCAACGTCCAAAGCCTTTAACGAAAGTCCGCCGAAGCCGAACCCCACCGCCATTATGAAAAGACACAGCGCGGAAAAGGCGATAAGCGAGGTATTAAAGGTTTCGCGCACCTTTTTATTATCCCGCCCGCCGAAGTACTTTGCGATTATTACCGCACAGCCGCCGTTCGCGCCCAGCGCAAACGCAAGCAGTATGTTAATAATAACGGTAGCGTTGCCTATCGCGTCTATTGCAAGCGCGCCCTCCTCGGCAAAGTTGCCGACGACCAAAAGGTCGGCAAGCGAATAGAGCTGCTGCACCAGCGCGCTTCCGAAAAGGGGCAGACAGTATAAAAGCATTTGCTTCCACACGTTGCCGCTTGTTAAGTTTACCGTTTTGCCGTTCTTCATACCGACTTATTATAGTAACTTTCAAGAAGTAAATGCAATTAAAAAAAGATAATTTTTTTGTTGAAAATTACGCACACCGTTTTTTACATCAATTATCAAAAACGCCGTTTAAATATCAAAATCCACCTTTCCGCTGTCGGTGTGATAAAGCGTGCCCGAAACCTGCAGGCCCTCAATATCTTGCAGCGCATCTTTAATTTTTGCAACGCTTCTCTTTACGTTGAGAATACTTGCCCTGACCGCGTCCGTCTCCCCGCCTATTGCCAGACTGATTTCGTCGGTGATAAATTTCAGATAACCGGCGTTTTGCTTCAACGCGCCGCCCACCGCGCCGCACTGCGTATGTCCGAGCACGACAATTAATTTACAGCCGAGACGGTTTACCGCGTATTCGATACTGCCGAGCTGGTGGTTATCGATAACGTTGCCCGCAACGCGCACGACGAACAACTCGCCGAGCCCCGCGGAAAACAGGTATTCGGGAATAACCCGCGAATCCGAACAGCTTACGATAACGGCGTACGGCTTTTGTCCGTTTTTGCTTAAATCAAGCCGCTTTTCGAGCGAAACGTCGCCCGAACCCGTCTTTGAATTCAGGTAAATTTTGTTTCCGTCTTTCAGTTTTTCCAACGCTTTCAAAGCTGATAAATAATTTTCCTGCATACCCTTTAATTCTTTAAATTAATAAAATTCGTCTTCGGCGATGAACTGCGCGTAGAGTGTTAAAGGTTTTTCCAGCCAGTCGTAAGCGTCTATCTCGCCGTATGCGGAATACCAGAAATTTTCGTCCAGATACCAGCCGCAGAAAACAAAACCCTCTTTGGTTGCGTCGCTTAATGTTATGCGCCCGTCCTCAACAGTGAACGAGGCGGGGTTATCCTCCGCATTCTCTCCGCCGAAAAGCTCGTAATTTATATCTATTACGATGGGCTTAAAACTCGAAGTCAACTCAACGTCCGCCATAGGCACAGTAAACGAAGTTCCTTCAACCGCCGTGCCGTTTACGAACAGACTTTCAAGGTAGTAACCGTTATCGGGATTGACGTCCACGTTATAAGTTTCGCCGTAAAAAGCTTCATAGTAGTAATCTTCAACGTAGCACCAGCCGTTTTCGCCGTCAACGACGGTTATCGTATGGGCGGGATTGTAATACTTTGCGTACAAAGTAAGGTCGCCGTAAAGTCCTTCAAGGCTTGTAACCCTATAATCTTCCATATCCTGTTCAAATTCGGATTGGTTGTGGTACCTGTACCAGCCGCAGGTTTCGTAACCCTCTTTCTGCGGGTCGTTTAATATTGCCGTGCTCGCTGTCGTGTAACTGTCGGGATTATCTCCCGAAACGGTACAGCCGTCCGCAACGTACGTTATCGAATAGGTTAAAGCTTCGAAGTTAGCGGAAACGGTTACGTCCTTTGCGGGCATAACGAACGAGCAGCCGTTCAGAACCTCGCCGTTTAAAACGTATGAAACGAGCTTATAGCCCGCATTCGGGCGGGCGGCTAAAATCACTTTTTCGCCCGCTTTTGCGCTGTCGTCCGCGACGATAACGCAGCCGTTTTCGCAATTTCCGCAAAGGACGGAATATTCCTTTCCGTCAGCGCAGGCGGTTAAACTTAACGCGCCGCAGATTAAAGCCGCGGACAAAATCAATGTTAAAATCTTTTTCATACAGCCGCCTCCTCTGCGCCTTTTACGGGTAAGTTTTTGAACAGTCCGCAAATCTGCGGAACGCACACAGTGAGCGGCAGAATTGCGAACACCGTTATAAGCCCGAGCGCGCCGAACGTGAGCGAAACGTACAGAGAGTAAATCAGCGATATATACACGCTTACCGTAAAGATTGAAGCCACGGCGCAAATCCCGCCGCATACTCCCGTTTTGACTTTTTCGTTCTTTACAAACAGGCTCACGCCCTCGCCGAGCGCGTACAAAAGCACGGGAATTACGAAAAGATAAGTTCCGCCGAAAACGACCGCCGCGCATACGATTGCAAGCAGCGTGTTTATCAGAAGTCCGCCCAAAGTCATTTCAGAATAGTTGAAACCGAATCTGGTTTTAAACAGCGTCGCAGCGACGAACGCCGCAATCATTAATAGCGAGAAAATTATAAGCAAGCCGCCGTCGAACGCTACGCCGATTACAAACATCAGGTGATAGTTTACTCCGCTTATCGCGCTCGCAATCACGGCAATTAAAAATCCGAGACCGCAGGTCAGAACGATAAACGCCAAATCGATTGCGCACGATATTAAAAGCTTTTTCCAGCTTACCCGCTTTTTTAATAACGACAGGACAACAAGCGCGATAACGACTGCAATTATTATACCGAAAAATATCCAGCCCGTGACTGCGCTGTAGCTTACGAGAGCGTTGGGGAAAAGCGTGAAAAACAGCGTGTCGTGCCCGTTTTTAAAATAGTCTGGCTGCGAGTACTTCGCGTTCTGGGTATACTCTTCCAGAAGCGGCAGCAGCGTATTGCAGTACTTTGCGAGCGCGCCCGCATCCACCGCTTCGTAACAGTCTTTTTCGTTGTGGTAAACCTTTAGGCTGTCCAGAACGGCAAAGTTCATACCCGCGCAGCCGTATTCGAGAAAGGGGCTTAAATCGGTGTCGTTAGGCAGCATATCGTAGACGTCCGCCGCAATCGAAAAGGAATACGGAAATCCCGCTTTGTGATAAAAATCTATTATTCTGGAATTGTTTCCGCTCGTCTGGAAGAGATACAAAGGTCCCGTGTTGCCGCGTCCCTCTACGTTTATAACGAGGTTAACGTCGTCAAGCCACTGCGGGTATTCTTTGACAAGCGCCTCGCTGCCCATAACGCCCTCTTCTTCGGCGTCAACGATTGCAAGCTTTATGCCGTTTTTAAGATTTTTTTCGGCAGAAAAAATTCTTGCAAGCTCCAACACGGCGGCAACGCCGTAGCCGTCGTCCAGCGCGCCGTGCGAGCCCTCGCTGGCTTCGTCGTACTTGATTTTGTATCCGCAGGAATCGTAATGCGCCACAAGCAATATATTCGTTTCGCTCTCGCCTGCGATTTCCGCATAAATGTTTTTGGGCTTGTACGCGACTATTTGCTCTGTCTTTTCATTGTAAGTGTACGCGTCGTTGTGCGTAATTATTTCGTTTTTTACGCCGTAGGAAAAGAGGGCTGACGAAACGTAACTGCGCACCTCTTCCAAAGCTTCCTCGTCGTAGATGGAATGCTGCTTTTCGGATATGGCGAGGATATGAGAAAGCATATTGTCAACCGAGTACTCTTTGCCGCTTACGTTGGCGGAATAAGTGATATTCAACGTCCCTATCAGCACGGACAGCAAAACGACCGCTGCGGCAAAAAGGCTTGTAAATAAAATTTTAATTTTATTTGGTTTCAAGTTTTTTAAGGTTATCATTTTACTCTTTACTTAAAATCCTTTTGGCTTTTGTGAAAAAACTATACCACATTTTCACAAAAAAAACAAGTACAAAAAAAGGAAGGTTTTCACCTTCCTTTTTTTATTTTCCAAAATTACTTTCTGGGATTTTTGATATTAGCCTGGGCTGCTGCAAGGCGCGCGATGGGTACGCGGTAGGGCGAGCAGGAAACGTAGTTCAAGCCGATTTTGTGGCAGAACTCGATTGACGAGGGGTCGCCGCCGTGTTCGCCGCAAATACCCACGTGCAGGTTCTTGTTGCCCTTTTTGCCGAGGGTTACAGCCATATCCATAAGCTTGCCGACGCCGGTCGTATCGAGGCGGGCGAACGGGTCGCTTTCGTAAATCTTGTTTGCGTAGTACGAAGGCAGGAATTTGCCTGCGTCGTCACGCGAGAAGCCGAAGGTCATCTGGGTCAAGTCGTTCGTGCCGAAGCAGAAGAAATCAGCCTGTTCGGCGATGTCGTCAGCGGTGAGAGCTGCGCGGGGAATTTCAATCATGGTGCCCACTTCGTAATGAAGCTTAACGCCCGATTTTGCGATAACTTCGTCCGCGGTCTTTACGACGATATCCTTAACGAATTTAAGTTCCTTAACTTCGCCCGTGAGGGGAATCATAATTTCGGGAACGACGTTCCATTTAGCGTGCTTCTTCTGCACGTTGATAGCGGCTTTGATTACTGCCTTGGTCTGCATAACCGCGATTTCGGGATAGGTTACGCAAAGGCGGCAGCCGCGGTGTCCCATCATGGGGTTGAACTCGTGCAGGTCGGAAATGAGCTGCTTAATCTGAGCAACAGTCTTGCCCTGGGTTTTTGCAAGCGCCTTAATATCTTCCTCGTCGGTGGGAACGAACTCGTGAAGGGGCGGGTCAAGGAAACGGATGGTTACGGGCTGTCCTTCCAGAGCTTCCATCAAGCCCTCGAAGTCCGCCTGCTGCATAGGCTCGATTTTAGCGAGCGCAGCCTCTCTCTCTTCCACGGTGTCGGAGCAGATCATTTCTCTGAACGCGCCGATTCTTGCGGGGTCGAAGAACATATGCTCGGTACGGCAAAGGCCGATACCCTGAGCGCCGAACGCCGCCGCCTGTTTTGCGTCTGCGGGGGTGTCCGCGTTGGTTCTTACGCCGAGCGCCTTATATTTGTCGGCAAGCTCCATAATTCTGCCGAAGTAACCCGAGTTGGGGTCTGCGGGCACGGTGGGGATTACGCAGTCGTAAATGTTGCCCGTCGAGCCGTCGAGCGAAAGTCCGTCGCCCTCTTTGAATACTTTTCCCGCGAGGGTGAACTGCTTATTCTCCTCGTCCATTTTAATGTCGCCGCAGCCCGAAACGCAGCAGGTGCCCATACCGCGCGCAACAACCGCCGCGTGCGAGGTCTGTCCGCCGCGTACGGTCAGGATACCCTGCGCGTACTTCATACCTTCGATATCTTCGGGTGAGGTTTCAAGACGGACGAGAACGACTTTCTTGCCCTTCTTGCCTTCGATAACGGCGTCCTCTGCGGTGAACACGATTGAACCTGCCGCAGCGCCGGGGGAAGCCGCGATACCCTTGCCGACAACGTTGTTTTTATCAGCCTCTTTCAGAGCCTTTGCGTCGAACTGAGGGTGAAGAAGCATATCCAGAGATTTAGCGTCAATCTGCATAAGCGCTTCTTTTTCGCTTATCATTTTTTCATCGATGAGGTCGCATGCGATTTTGATTGCAGCCGCCGCGGTACGCTTGCCGTTACGGGTCTGCAGCATATAAAGCTTGCCCTGCTCGATAGTAAATTCCATATCCTGCATATCGCGGTAGTGCTTTTCAAGCGTGTCGCAGACTTTGAGGAACTGCTTGTACACGTCGGGAAGAACTTCCGCCATTTTTGCAATGGGCATAGGCGTACGAACGCCTGCTACGACGTCCTCGCCCTGAGCGTTCATAAGGAATTCGCCCATAAGACCCTTTTCGCCCGTTGCGGGGTTACGGGTGAACGCAACGCCCGTTCCGCAGTCGTTGCCCATATTGCCGAACGCCATCATCTGAACGTTTACGGCAGTACCCCACGAATAGGGAATGTCGTGGTCCATACGGTAGATGTTTGCACGGGGGTTGTCCCACGAACGGAAAACCGCTTTGACCGCCTCGAAGAGCTGTTCCTTGGGGTCGTCGGGGAAATCTTTGCCGAGCTGTTTTTTGTACTCTGCTTTAAACTGGTGCGCAAGAGCTTTTAAGTCCTCTGCGGTAAGGTCTACGTCGTACTCTACGCCCTTTTCTTCCTTCATCTTGTCGATGAGTTTTTCAAAGTATTTTTTGCCGACTTCCATTACGACGTCGGAGAACATCTGAATGAAACGTCTGTAGCAGTCCCAAGCCCAGCGGGGGTTGCCCGATTTGGTTGCTATGGTGTTTACTACGTCTTCGTTCAAGCCGAGGTTTAAAATGGTGTCCATCATACCGGGCATAGAAGCTCTTGCGCCCGAGCGGACCGAAACGAGCAGGGGATTTTCCTTATCGCCGAATTTCTTTCCGCAGATTTTTTCCATTTTGTCGATATACGACATAATTTCTTTCTGAATGCCGTCGTTGATTTTGCGGCCGTCCTCGTAGTACTGGGTGCAGGCTTCGGTAGAGATAGTGAAGCCCTGAGGCACGGGCAGACCGATTTTGGTCATTTCCGCAAGGTTTGCGCCTTTACCGCCAAGAAGTTCGCGCATGGTTGCGTCGCCTTCGGTGAAAAGATAGCAATATTTTTTTGCCATTTAAAAAATCCTCCAATGAATTTTAAAATTTGTATTTATTTGATATAAATTTATC
>JAIEAS010000107.1 GCA_029071285.1 Clostridia bacterium | reverse complement strand
CCACCGTATACAACGTATTGTCCTTAACGGCGATCGCGAATTTCGCGTTTGAAAACAACGCAACAATCACGAGAGTGAATATTCCCGATACCGTTACCGAAATCGGCAGAGAGGCGTTCAAAGGTTGTACGAATCTTGCAACGGTCAAGACTGGCACAAGGCTTGAGGAAAGCGGACCCGCGGCGTTCAGCGGCTGTACGACTCTTACCGAAATCACGATTCCCGCAAGCGTAACAACGCTCAATTCCTCCGCATTTGAGGGCTGCACGAATCTCGAAACGGTTGAAATGCTTCCTACAAGTCTCGATTTGTTAGGCGAGCAGGTATTCAGCGGCTGCTCTTCGCTTGTAAACATTAAGATTCCTACTTTGAATAGTAAGATGGTCTTGGTTGATGCGAATAAGCAAACGTATGAGAACATCAACTACAAAGTCGGAAAGAATATGTTCCTGAATTGTACTTCGCTTGAAACGGTAACGTTTGGCGCGGGTGTGACTGCAATTGACGCGAACGCGTTTGCGAACTGCGCTTCGCTTGAATCCATTTCGCTTCCCGCAGGCTTGGAGTTTGTCGGTCAGAACGCATTCAAAAACAGCGGACTTACCACAATCACTTTGCCCGAAACTGTTACCTACGTCGGCGTAGGCGCGTTCAAGGATTGTACGGCGCTCACGAGCGCAGTGATCGGAAGCGGTGTTGCCTATACGATGGGCGCATGGTTCTCGGGCTGCGGCGCGCTTGAATCGCTCACTGTTCCCTTCGCCGGTTCGAGAATGGATACCCCGATTGCGGTTTCTACGCATTTCGGCTATATCTTCGGCACAACCGCACCCAAGGAAGCAGATGCCGACAAATTCGAAGCGGTTACGGTTACGAAGGGCGAAGGCAGTGATGCTGTAACGTACACGTACTATATTCCTAAAACGCTTACAACCGTAACGATTTTGGGCGGCACGTATTCGGAGTGGAGAAAGGTCGATGGCGAAGACGTGGAAACGGTAAAAGATTACGTTCTTACTGTAGACGCGTTCGAGGGTTGCACGATGATTACGAACATTACGGTTGCGGAAGATGTTCTGGAAAACGCGGAAGCGCTCGAAGGCTGGAACGGCACAGTTAACCGTCCCGAAGCGTAATCGACCGAAGAATAAATTTAACGGTTAAAGAAAACATAGAAAAATGCCCGACGGTTTTTCCCGTCGGGCGTTTATAATTAGAGTATAAGAAAGCTACGCGGAATGTATAATATTAAAACCCAACATATTCACTTCCGACAGTTTTTAAAATCTTACTTCCAATAGCTAGTAACAGCAAAGTATAAAAACGATATCACGAAACATTGTCCAAACTATGAGCATCAGCCGTTCAATAAGAATGGAACAGGGAACCAGGGTTACCTGTTTGATTTATGCCAAGAAATTGTCAAACTTTTTATTTCAGATATATCTGCGCATAATTCAGATATTGAAACGCTTTTCGCCATACAAGATATTCTGTCTGAGTTAAATTAAGAAAATAAATAGGCTTTGGAATCTTAGGTGTGGGACCATGTATGGTTGTTGACAATTTTTTTGTATGTGTAATAAACCAAGACAACTCTATGGAGTTATTAGGAATGGAAGAACAGAAACGATATGTAGAAGTAGTTGCGGCGTTGATATGATTAAGGATAGATTTTTAATTTGTCAACGCCCTGCTGAAAAGGCAAGGGGGTTTCTATGGGAGTTTGTCGGCGGTAAGGTGGAGAAAGGTGAAACGAAAGAGCAAGCACTTATTCGTGAGTGTCAGGAAGAACTTGCAATTACGGTTGAGCCGCACGATATCTTTATGGAAGTTTCGCACGAATATTCCGATATAACGGTACACTTGTCGTTATTTAACTGCAGCATAATTCGTGGGCAACCGCAACTTCTAGAGCATATCGATATGAAATGGATTACTACCGCAGAAATTCCAAATTACGATTTCTGCTCTGCAGATGAGGAAATTTTGGGAAAGTTGAAATTTTACTGCTAAGTAAATGCTTACAAGGGATTGGGTATAAAGTGCGGGCTGAGAAATGTCAGCTGCTTTATTGGACTTGCAAAATTACGAAAAGCTGAAACAACATCCCAATCAGGCAGCTAGACAAACAACGCAGAGTGAATACCCTGCGGGGCTTTTGACTACACAGCGGAACAATGATTACAAGAGGAAATTATTATCAGTTATTTAGTATGCCATATGGGAAAATATAAACGGCAAGACGTTTCGCCTGTTGAAAAAGAGAACGAAAGAGATGAGAACTATCAAGGAACTAATCCGCAAAAAGACAGCGAGAGAACAAGCGACAATTATTATCTTATTCCCCACAGGGCAAGTACATAGATATGATTAACAAGCAGCTTGATGCTCTTACACTCAAACATAAAATCCACTCGGATGCAATCTTAATGAACTCGTTTGTAATCGGATCGGACGGAGAGTTTTTCAAGGGTATGCGAGCTTGGGGACAACACGCTTTCTTCGAGAATAGCACCCGCTTCTTTATGGAAAAGTACGGCTATGAAAATATGCTGCCTGCGGTAGTTCACGTGGACGAAACAACACCGCATAGCCGTTGAAAATAGACGGATAATGAAAGCCGCCAGAGCGTGCGGTATATAAATAAAAGATATATCTAATTCAATTAGAATTGCCGTATATAAACTGA
>JAIEAS010000106.1 GCA_029071285.1 Clostridia bacterium | reverse complement strand
GTATAGCCCCAAAAAGTTTTTGTGTTCGCCGTTTTCTTCGTAATGTATCGCGCCGAAGTCGTCTGAATTACCTATCAGATAGTCAACCGAAACCCCGAAAAATTTGGCAAGCGCAATGAGCTGCTCGATGGAGGGCTGAGTATTTGAGTTTTCCCAGTTGTTGTACGTGCCCTGGCTTACGTTCATTGCTTTCGCCATATCGCGTTGCGAAAGCTCACGCTCCGAGCGCAGTTCAAATAATTTAATCATATTTTCTGTATTTTCCCCGTTTCTTTATATTTATAATCAAAAAACTTAATCAAAACTACTTGACAGATTAATTTATTTGGTCGTATAATGTCGATATGATTAGAAAAACTAATCATACACGATAAGGAGAGAAAGAAAATGGAAGAAAAAGCTAACTTGACGGAAAGTTCGGAAGAAAATCTTTCCGATTTAGGCTCAGAAGAAAGGTTTTTAAAGTCGCATATGCTTTGCGGGAAAAACTATTCCGAAGATAAAATTCAAGCAGTAAAAGCAGCAAAACTTAAAAGCGTAACTCTTGCAATGGTTTTATCGGCTTTTTTAGGACTTTTCGGCGCGGGCAGTTTTTATTTGGGCTACTGGAAGAGAGGTTTCTGTAAAATTGTATTCAACGTTTTAGTTCCGCTTGCGCTGGGACTGGTTTTTCTGTTTTGGCTTGCCCCTATGTACAATACGTATCATTTGCAAGCGGACGATACTATTTCAAACGTTGCTTATTCAATGATATCCGAATACGGCAAGGGATATTCCGAATCATATAACGCCGTTAAGAAACAATTTGACGCTATTGACGCGCAAAACGGCGTATTAAAAACAACTTACGGATATCTTACCCGTGAAAACGACGAAGAGAAAAAAGTCGTTGGCTTTGATAATGAATTCAATTCGATGATTGCGGATTTTAACGGGCTTTTTACTGACGGGTTTATACAAAATGTCAACGCACTGTCGGCATTCGGCGAGTTAATCAGTGAGGACGGCTATAAAGAACTTGAAACCGAATTGTCAAAAGCTTCGGTAAACTATTCTGCGGTTAAAACCAAATTAGAAGCTGTTTTAAATTCTAAGGAAATTTCAGCATTAATTGAAACGGCAGAAAAATTGCCGACAGACTTAACGGCAGCCGATTTAGGTGAAACCGTTGCAGAAATAAAAGAGTTGAATGAAAAGTTAGATGCTCTTACAAGTTTAAGGGATACGGACGATTTGTTTGCCGTTATCGACACGTTTGAAGAAAGTCCTTTAACTGATAAACTTTTGGCGGATTTAAAAGACAGCGATAAAGCAGAACTTATAAAAAATATGGCAAATTTGCGGGAGTTGTTTAATGCAATTATTAATGACTTAAAAGCAAAGTATCTTGCTTTAACGGGCGAAAGCTACGTTCTTGCAGCCGACAGAGAAGAAAGTACGGAACAGAAAAAAGAGGAGACGCTTTCTTCTGAAATAGCAAGTTTAGTTAAGGCTTTAACCGACGGCGGTAAGACTGAGCTTGCGGATAAACTTAATGATTTAAAAGACAAGATAGACGCTTTAAATATCAATAGTACTGAAGACGTAATCGAGCCTCTGACACAATTTATTAACGATGCAAAGCAGAAAGACGATAAAGCGGAAAAGTGGATTAACGGAACCGAAGAAAATAAGGATAGCGGTCAAATAAAAATCAGGTCTGCTTTTACAATAGTTTCTGAGTTGAACGCTAATTTAAATAGCGCGGCAAACGCATTAAAGACGCTTTCTGTAAATGAATTAAATGATAACGGCGAAATTATCGTTGCATCGCTATATGAAAATTTCAGAAATTCACAGAAGCTCGTTTATTCAATGATTCAGCAAGCACCGCTTTACGTAGAGTATTTATCTGCGTTCAGAGATTGCACGGTAGCAAGAGGCGCCGATAAGCAATTGAACTATACAGAAGTTTCTTCTAAGTATGTGGACGAATTAAATGCGATAGACGAACTTACCGAAATATATTACAAGATTTACGATGCTGAAGACGGCGAAATTTTTTATGACAGCCGTATTCTGGATATTGAAAAAGTGATGGAGCACATTGACGGTGCAAATACTATTGCAAGCGATTACACGTTAAAAGCCGACGGTTTATCAAACGAGTGGGAAGTTGACGGAAAAATAGTAAATATGTTGTTTATAATAGTGCTTGCAATACTTGGAGCAATAATCGTTGCATACTGGATAGGCGAAGTTTTCAAAGACCGTGCAAAATGTTTGAAAGATAACTACGACAAAATTAAAAATATACTCCAATAATAAAAACCCGCCGAAAGGCGGGTTTTTAAATTAAAATTAAGTGGTCGGGGACTTTGGTCATATTTATAAAGTTCCAGACGGCAAGTTCGTTTTTGTCTTTTTCAAGGCACTGCTTAGC
>JAIEAS010000105.1 GCA_029071285.1 Clostridia bacterium | reverse complement strand
GAACACAAGGTTGAACACAAAGCTCGAAGCATTTTCGGCAACGAACGTAGAGAAGTCGGTGAAAAGTCCCATTGTCGGCACGCCTATAAATCCGCCTGCTGCCTCCTGTCCTACAAGCAATGAAAAGCCGAGGAGCATAAACACAACCGTGCCTATACAGAAGTCCATCAGGTTTTTCATGATGATATTGCCTGCGTTCTTTGCACGCGTAAATCCTGTTTCCACCATTGCAAAGCCGCATTGCATAAAGAACACGAGTGCCGCGCCGATTAGAAACCAGATACCGAAAGCGTAATCGCCTACGAGGGCGTATATTGCTTCGTCCAACATAATATTTCTTCTCCTTTCGTTTATTTGACTCTGTAAAGCATTTCGCTGTACGAGGGATAGGGCCAGTAGTCGCTCGAAGTCAGCTTTTCCGCCTGATCTACGAACGAGCGCAATTTTTCCATATCGGGCACGATTGTGTGCGCCATTGCCTGCGAAGCAACTTTTACGTCGTTTTTATCTATTTCTGCAAGATCTTTTTCGAGAGTTTCTGCTGCGGCGTACGCGCTATCGTTGAGAATTGAAAGCTTTTTCGCCAGTGCCTTTTCCACGGTGCACGACAAACCTTCGCAAGCCTGTTTTGCAGCAACCGTGGCGCAGAGTACCGAAACGTATTCCGATACGGCGGGAATGATATCCTGCTTTACCATATCCAGCATGGTAAGCGCCTCAATATTGATGGTCTTTATGTAATTTTCCAGTGCAATCTCACCGCGGGCAACCGCCTCCTGTTCGGTGTAAACGTCGTTTCTCACAAACACGTCGATATTCTTCTTTTCAAAGAATACGGGCACTGCGTCGGCGGTATTCTTGTTGTTCAGAAGCCCTCTCTTTGCCGCCTCGGGTTCCCATTCGGGACCGTAGCCGTCGAGATTGAAAATGATGCGGTAGTGTGCTTTTAACTCCCTTTCGGTAATTTTCGCCGCCGCACTCTCCACGTCGTCCGCCTCTTCAAGTTCATCGGCGAACTGCGCGAACGCGTCGGCAACGATTGTATTGAGTACGATATTAGGGTCGGCAACGTTTGCCTGCGAACCGAGCATACGGAATTCGAATTTATTGCCCGTAAACGCAAAGGGCGAAGTTCTGTTTCTGTCCGTAGCGTCCTTAGGGAAAATGGGGCTTTCGGGTACGCCGATACTGCCCTTTTCGGTTTTGACGGGAACGTAGTCGACACCCTTAACGATACTGTCTACAAGTGCGCCGAGCTGGTCGCCGAGATAAACCGAAATAATTGCGGGCGGCGCTTCGTTCGCACCCAAACGATGGTCGTTGCCCGCAGAAGCTACCGAGGCTCTCAGAATGCCCTGATAGTCGTCTACCGCCTTGATAACCGCCGCTAAAACGAGCTTAAACAACGTGTTGGTTTCGGGCGTTTTACCGGGATTGAGCAAGTTTAACCCCGTATCGGTGGACATTGACCAGTTGTTGTGTTTGCCGCTTCCGTTAATTCCCTCAAACGGCTTTTCGTGCAAAAGGCAAACAAGCCCGTGTTTTTGGGCAACCTTTTTCATAATTTCCATAGTAAGCATATTCGCATCTACGGAAATGTTACTCGTAGTGAATATGGGCGCCATTTCGTGCTGAGCGGGAGCAACCTCATTGTGCTTTGTCTTGGATAGAATACCGAAGCTCCACAGCTGTTCATCCAAATCGCGCATATACTCCGAAACTTTGGGTTTGAGCACACCGAAGTAATGGTCCTCAAGCTCTTGCCCGCGCGAAGCGGGAGCGCCGAACAGCGTTCTGCCCGTCAGACGGAGATCCTTTCTTTGCTCATAGTCCTCTTCCGTAATTAAAAAGTATTCCTGTTCCGGACCGACGGTTGTTGCAACCTTTTTGCACTCAATTCCGAACAGCTTCAGAATTCTTTTTGCCTGTTTGTCAAGCGCCGTCATAGACTTTAAGAGCGGCGCTTTTTTGTCGAGCGTTTCGCCCGTATAAGATACGAAAATAGACGGAATATAGAGCGTACCCTCTTTTACGAATGCGGGCGACGTGGGGTCCCACGCCGTATAACCGCGCGCCATATAAGTTGCTCTCGATCCACCCGAAGGGAAGCTCGAAGCATCGGGTTCACCGACAATAAGGCTCTTGCTCGTGAGCCGCATAATAACGTGATCGCCTTCCGGTTCGATAAAGCTGTCGTGTTTTTCGGCGGTCAATCCGGTCAGCGGCTGAAACCAGTGCGTGTAGTGCGTTGCGCCCTTGGATATCGCCCATTTTTTCATTGCCGAAGCAACAGAGCCTGCTATCGTTGTGTCGAGAGGTTTGCCCGCCTCGATCGTTGCGCGCAAAGCCTTGTAAACTTCGCTCGGCAACGTGTCTTTCTGTACGGAATCGTTAAAAACGTTCTCTCCGAAATTTTCGGGTAGTTTCATAATTGCTCCTTTGTTTATTTTTTTAATAACATTATTAGTGTATCTCCGCACAGATATAATGTCAAATAATATTTAGTCAAATGAATATCGTAATATTTTAGTTATTCTATAAGTGAAGATTATATTACTTGAAATATAACTGCACATGCCGTAAAATAAAAAACCTTGCAAACTTTTATAATGCATGATTGCCGTTTAGCGTTTGACAAACAAAAAAAATGCAATTATACTTTATAAAAAAAGCAAGGTGTAAAATATGGGTAAAGTAGCCGTAATAACAGGTGCAACAAGCGGGATTGGGCTTGCAACCGCAAAACGATTGATTCGAAAAGGATATACCGTATACGGAGTGGCGCGCAGGGCTCGTTCGGACAACGATTTCGTATGTTTTTCCGCAGACGTGTGCGACTTCGAAGCGATTGATGCAATCCTTCAAGATATTGTTGCCCGTGAAGGCGGAATTGACGTCTTTGTCAACAATGCAGGTATCGGCATTGCCGGCTCTTCCGAAGAGATTTCGGCAGAAAACATTCAAAAAATAACGGACGTCAACCTTACCGCCACGATGGTGCTGTGCGGAAAGGCGGCGTCATTGATGAAAGAACGCGGAGGATATATTGTCAACGTTTCTTCCGTGGGTGCAATTATGCCTTTACCCTATCAGGCGGCGTATTCGGCAACCAAGGCGGGTATAGAGGTTTTTTCCCGTGCCCTTGCGAACGAACTGAAGCCATACCATATAAAAGTAACGGCAGTTTTACCCGGCGACACAAAAACGGGCTTTACTTCGGCAAGAATTACCGAAGGCAAAAACCAAGCAGCGCGGAAATCGGTTGCCAAAATGGAGCGTGATGAAAGCAAGGGAAAAAGCCCCGAAAGCGTGGCAAAAGTAATTTATAAAGTGATAAAACGGAAACGTCCGCCACTGCGGATTTCAGTTGGATTGATATCAAAAATCGAGGTTTTCCTCTCCCGATTTTTATCCGTAAAATGCTTGAACCGCATACTTTACTCGATGTACGGTGGCAAAAAATAAACGGTCAAATCAAGCAATTGCTCAACTTGCCGTTCTATTCCATGTTAATTGCAAAGCATATTTTCAATACCGATTCCGTATCCCCTTGTCGGGTCATTTAAGAACACATGCGTGACCGCCCCGATTAGTTTTCCGTTCTGGATAATCGGGCTACCGCTCATGCCTTGAACGATTCCGCCCGTCTCTTCGAGTAAGCGCTCGTCCGTTACCTTAATAACAAAGTTTTTACATTCTTTATTGTTTGCGTCCACCTTTGCAATGGCTATTTCGTATTGTTGCGGGCAGACGCCGTCGATTGTTGAATAGATAACTGCCTTGCCGATGGTCGCCTCGGAAACGGGAGCCGCCTCTACGGTTTCGCTGTGTGAAAAATCGTAATTTTTCGAGAAAGTACCGTAAAGTCCCTGCGCGCAAACCTTTTCCGCGGTTGCAATGTTTTCGCCGAGGAATAAGCCTCTCAGCTCCCCCGCTTTCCCGCGCACGCCCTTGTTTACCCCAACAATACTGCACCGATAAACGGTGGACGTGGAAATTTCAAGCGGATTTCTGTTTTCGTCGCATACGGCGTGCCCCAACGCGCCGAACCGCAGGTTATCTTTTCGAATGTAGGTTACTGTTCCAAGCCCGGCAAGCGAATCGCGGATGAGTACCCCGATCTTATATTTCCCGCTCTTTTTTTCTTTTACGGGCGTAGCCTGAACGTCCGCCGTATCTCCCCCGCGTTTTACGCGAAGCGTAACGGTTTTGCCGCAGCTCCGCTCTAAGGCTGCATTCAAATCGGTAATGCTCTTTACGGGAACACCGCCAACGGCGCAGATACAGTCGCCGATTTTAATTCCCGCATCCTCTGCGGGGCGGTGAATCCCGTCCTCCGACACAACGTCGTTGAGTCCGATAATTTCCGCGCCGCCCGCGGATAATGTAAAGCCTGCCGTCATTCCTCCTATATAATATTCTATCGCCGCGGCCTCGGCGTCGAATTGCCCGATCGGAGAAAAACCGACGCAAAGGCAAGCGGCGACAAGTGTCGCGGCAATTAAAAATTTCGGCTTACGCATGAAAACCTCCGTATAACGAAGTTAATTTGCGTAAGCCGTCAATTTATATTCGTTGTAATTTGCATTTATGAAAGGGAGTTTTTGTAAGTTTTCGCGTTTTTTAACAGTTCTTCCGCGTGCTTTAACGCCAAATCTCCGTCGTCGCCGCTTGCAAGTCGGGCGATTTCCGCAATCTGTTCTTCCCCTTTTACCTCGCGGATAAACGTCTGCGCTCTGCCGTTTACCTCTCTCTTTTCAATCAGAAACTCCCGATCGGCAAACGCGGCGATCTGCGCCAGGTGCGAAACGGCAATGAGCTGTACATGGCGGGATATGTTGCAGAATTTTTCCGCAACAACGCGTGCCGTCCGTCCCCCAATCCCCGCGTCGATTTCGTCGAAAATATAGGTTCCGATTTCTTCCCGCGAAGAGAGCTGCGCCTTGATTGCGAGCATGAAACGGCTCATTTCGCCGCCGCTGATAATTTTTCCGAGTTCTTTGAGCGGTTCGCCTGCAT
>JAIEAS010000104.1 GCA_029071285.1 Clostridia bacterium | reverse complement strand
GTGATGTTGATGTAGCATTATATGAATCATTGCTTTTATCAAATAAAGTGGTTTCGTCTTGGGAAAATATTGCAACATTAATTGATAAAGTAGATTACGATAGATTAATAACCTCTTTTATTTCAAGTAACGATGGAAAAATAGCTGGTTCCTTTTTTGGAATAGAAGGATTAAGTCAGATTGAATTGTTTGATGCTTTACTTGAAAGTCAATTTGATGAAAACGTATTTGAGAATATAGCGAAAAGTATCGATTGTACTTTTACATTAAATAGTACTTATGCAGCCAATAAAAATAGTAAGCAATTTATTCTTGCAGGTTGCTTTAAGTATAATGTTCAGGATATGCAATTTTTAAAAAATACTTCAAGCAAGTTCCCTTATTACATTTGTCATCAAGATAAGATAATAAAAGAAATGGCGAAGTTTTTTGATGGAATTACTTTTGCTGAATCGTTTGGCAGAAGCATAATTGATGAGCCACAATTATGTATTGATTTTAAAAAGGAGTTTTGGTCTGTTTGTGGGGGTAAAACCGATATAAAAGGAATAGAATTACAAGTTGTAGAATTCTTAATTAACAATAATTGTATGATACCTGAAGAGTTGTTATATAAATTTACTGATGCCAATTTAGAAACCTCATTAAAATCAACTTTACTTTCTTTAGCGGTGTCGCAAAATCAAATAAAAGATCTTAGCAGTTATAAAGAATATTTCAAATCAATGGGAGAAGAATATTCTAATTTGTGGACTGAAACGCAAAGAGCAACAATTCAAGATACAAAGGAAAATCGAGTAATTGTTGACTTTATGAGAGATAATAAATTAGCGAATTATACTCCACGGAAAGGTTCTTTGTACTTAAGATGTGTATGATAAAATATAATAGGCATCATAATGATGTCTGTTATATTTAAAAGGAAGATAATAACAATGAAGTACACTAAAGAACAAAAGAAAAGGTTGGTGCAAGAGTATTGTCAAGGAGTTGCGGTAAAAGATTTGCTCAGCAAGTATGAAATATCCAGAAGTACTGCTTACGAATGGGTAAAATCATATAAGACACATATAGATAAAAAGACTAAAAATGTCTTCAATTATAAACAGCTGCTTGATTGTCAAAAGAAATTGCAAAGAACAGAGCTCGAATTGCAATTTTTGAAAGAAGCACAATGCTTTGATACTGCGCCGAGAAAGATTAAGTTAGAAGCAGTTGAAAGTTTGTTTGGTAAATATCCGGTTAAAATGATGTGCCGTGTTCTTAAATTGGACACGGCAACTTTTTATAATTATCATTTCCGTAGGGTGGTGAAAACAATGTATGCAATTCGGGATGAGACTCTGAAAGAAAAAATTAAACAAGTCTATGAAGAAAGTGAGCATAGGTTTGGTGCAAAGAAAATAACCGCTAAATTGCAATTGATTGGCGAAAGTGTTTCAATGAATAAGGTTAGTTCTTTGATGAAAGAAATGGGTTTAAAAAGCAAGCAATGTAAAAAACGCGTCTTTGTTCAGCAAGAAAGTAAGCGTCCGTGTTTGCCGCATTTATTGCATAGAGAATTTACGCAAAAGCAACCGAACGTGTTTTGGGTGGGAGATATAACTCAAATCAAAACCGGCAGATTAAATTTTTATCTCTGTGTGATAATAGATTTGTTTTCGCGGAAAGTTATAGCTCACAGATTATCAGGGCAATGCACAACCAACTTGGCTGTTAACACATTTAATGATGCTTATGAACTGCGGGGACAGCCGAAAGGATTATCCTTTCATAGTGATAGGGGCGGACAGTACATATCATATGAATACAGGGAGTTATTACGGTTTTATGGTGTGAAGCAATCGTGTTCAAAAGCGTATAATCCTTATGATAATGCAGTTGTAGAATCATTCTTTTCAAGGTTAAAGCAAGAGGAAATTAACTGCGGACAATTTGAAGATTTTTTTGATTTAAAGACGAAGATTGGCAAATATATGGACTTTTATAATAATTATCGTCCGCATGAAAGTCTTGGAAATATGACGCCGAATCAGAAAGAAATTGAATATTACAGCAAATAGAAAAATCGGACAGTCCGAAAAAAACTGTCCGATTTCTCGTGCGCCGTGCAGTTGGCGGAGAGAGAGGGATTTGAACCCCCGGATAGTTGCCCATCAACGGTTTTCAAGACCGCCGCATTCGACCGCTCTGCCATCTCTCCACAGATATATTAAATTT
Organism: Clostridia bacterium; assembly: GCA_029071285.1. GTDB lineage: Bacteria > Bacillota > Clostridia > Christensenellales > Borkfalkiaceae > Coproplasma. The sequence goes on along the minus strand of JAIEAS010000104.1, from coordinate 4,900 downwards.
TAAAGGGAGCGGGCGAAGGCGGCGCATTCGTCGTACCGAAGTACGCAGTGCTTACCGCTCTGCCATCTCTCCGTATTTATTACAGTTAAAAATTATACAGCAAGGGCGGGGTAAAGTCAATTAATCTTTCGGTTTATTTTTGCTTGCCGTCTTTTTTTCTTTGAACTGCTTGTATTCTACCGACGCTGCGGTAACGAAGTAAACGCGTTCCGTGCCCGCTTTCAGCAGTTTTTTGCACGCGGCGTCGGAGGTCGCGCCCGTCGTCAAAACGTCGTCCACAAGTAGAACAGTTTTGCCTTTCACACCCTCGCGGTTTTCAACTTTGAAGCACTCGGCAAGGTTTGATATGCGTTCCTTTCTCGTAAGCGTTTTCTGCGCCGCAGTTTCCTTCGTTTTTATAAGTCCGTCCTTGAGAACGGGGATTTCGGTCCGCTCGGAAATGCTCTGCGCGAGCAGCTCGGCTTGGTTATATCCGCGCCTGTTCACGGCTTTTTTCGTCATAGGAACGTAAACTATACAGTCCGCCCTGGGGAAGTCCTCAAGCTTTTTGACTATCAAATCGGCAAAGTATTCTTTGAGATATCCGTACCCGTTTTTAAATTTAGCAATCAGCGCAACCGCGCCGCCGTCGTAGACGAGGGGCGAAGCCGCCTTTTTGAATTTGGGAACTTCCGCCTTGCATTCGAGGCAGATTTCGGGGTGGACGGTTTTTCTGCCGCAGACGGGACAAGTGCTGCCGTCGTTGAAAGTAACCGTTTTCAGACAGTCGGGACAGAGATTTGTGTCAAAGGTTTCAATCCCGCAGATATCGCAGGTGTAATCTTTCGGGAAGAAAACCTTCGCCATAGCCTTTTTGAAGCCGCTTAATTTCATTGCTTATTTAACGTACTTTTTCAGGTCCTGAGCCCTGTCAAGTCGTTCCCAGGGGAGGTTGTCTTTTCCGAAGTGGCCGTAAGCCGCGGTCTGCAGATAGATGGGTGCGCGCAGCCCGAGTTTTTCGATAATGGAGTAGGGGCGCAAATCAAACTCGCGTATAACGATATCCGCAAGCTCGCCGTCGCTCAGCTTTCCGGTGCCGTATGTATCGACGAAAACCGAAACGGGGCGGGATACGCCGATAGCGTACGCAACCTGAAGCTGCACCTCGTCGCAAAGCCCTGCGGCAACCAGATTCTTGCAGATATATCTTGCCATATACGCCGCCGAGCGGTCAACCTTGGTGGGGTCCTTGCCCGAGAACGCGCCGCCGCCGTGCGCGCACCTGCCGCCGTAGGTGTCGACGATAATCTTTCTGCCGGTAAGTCCGCTGTCGCCCTCGGGTCCGCCGATTTCAAATCTGCCCGTGGGGTTGATAAAATACTTCGTTTCGCCGTCGACAAGCTCTTTTGGAAGAACGCTTGCGACATGCTTTATGATATCCTTTTTCAAAACTTCCTGCGAAACTTTTTCGTCGTGCTGCGCGGAAATAACCACGGTATCTATGCGGACGGGTTTTCTGCCGTCGTATTCAACCGTAACCTGAGTTTTTCCGTCGGGGCGGAGGTAGGGTAAAAGTCCGTTCTTTCTCACTTCGGCAAGGCGCACGGCAAGCTTATGCGAAAGGGAAATGGGCAGAGGCATAAGCTCCTCGGTTTCGCGGCAAGCGTAGCCGAACATCATTCCCTGGTCGCCCGCGCCCAGAATATCTTCGCGCGCGCCGCCCGCTTTATTCTCGTAAGAGCTGTCAACGCCCATAGCAATGTCGGGGCTCTGGGTGTGAATAGCAACCGTAATATTGCACTTGTCGTAAGCAAAGGTGCCGAAGGTATAGCCTATTCTTTTAATGGTGTCGCGGGCGATTTTTTCGTAATCGACGGCTGCGGTCGTCGTAACTTCGCCCATAATCAGAAGTCTGTCGTAAGCGGCGCAGCACTCAACGGCGCAGCGCGCGTTTTTATCCGTCTTGTAAATTTCGTCGACGATTGCGTCGGAAATGTTGTCGCAGAGTTTGTCGGGGTGGCCTTCGGTCACGCTTTCGCTTGTAAATAACTTCTTCATTTTTCTTCCTCTTAAATTAAAAATCCCGTTCGCGCCGAACGGGATAAACTACTTTATTATATTTCCCATAGGACGCGGCGTTAGCACCTTGCAATGCAGGTTGCTGTGCGGTCAACGAGCCGTTCTCTCGCGCACTCTTTATAGGTTTGAGGATATTATATCAACGGCTTCCGATTTTGTCAAACAAAACTTGCCTTTTATCCCGGTTTAATTTATAATGTTCGTATGAATTGCAGCGTGTGCCCGGTTTCCTGCGGCGCGGACCGCGAAAAAAACAGCGGCGCGTGCGGAGTTAGCGGAGTTAAAATCGCAAAATACTATCTTCACCCGTTCGAAGAACCGCCCGTATCTTTTAAAAACGGAAGCGGCTGCGTTTTCTTTTGCGGGTGTTCTTTAAAGTGCGTTTTCTGCCAGAACTTCGAGCTGTCGCGCTCTCTGCGCGGTAAGGAATTTTCGGTTGAAGAACTTGCCGGAATTTTTAAAAAGCTCGAGGACGATGGGGCGGAGAATATCAACCTTGTAAACCCCACGCACTATTTAAAAGAAATAGAGGGCGCGTTAGAGATTTACCGTCCGCAGATTCCCATAGTCTGGAACACGCACGGCTATGAAAAAATTTCAAGCTTAGAGCGGGCTGACAAATTCGTCGATATCTGGCTGACCGATTTAAAATTTATCGACCCCGCGCTTGCAAAACGGTACACGGCGCGCGCGGACTATGCGGAATACGCACTGCCCGCTGTAAAATTTATGGCTGAAAAACCGCTGAAAATGCGCGCCGACGGCAAAATGCTTTCAGGGTGCATAGTGCGACATCTGGTTCTGCCTCTCGCCGCGTACGATTCGGTTGAGGTGGTAAAATTCGTTTCAACCCTGCCCAAGAGCGTCTATTTAAGCCTTATGGCGCAGTACACGCCCTTCGGCGAAATTCAAAACTATAAGGAATTGCAGCGCAGAATTACCGCGCGTGAATACAACCGCGTTCTGGACGAGGTAGAAAGATGCGCGCTTGAAAACGTGTTCATACAGCAACCCGACAGCAGCGGAGAGAACTATATCCCTCAGTGGGATTATTGAATAAGTTCACGCGCGTCTTTTTTATAAAAATCCGCGCCGTGAGATTGCTAATGTCGTAAAACGCTTAACGGGCGAAATAAATCCGCCCTTGCGTTTTTCGGCGTTCATTAATTTAAAAAATATGTTAATTTCACTTGATAACCTGTCGTTTTCGTACGGCGATAACTTAATATTTTCGGGCGTTACTTTTACCGTAAACGAGGGCGAGCGCGTGGAGCTTATCGGCGCGAACGGCGAGGGCAAGACCACGCTTATCCGCCTTATCACGGGCGAGTACACTGCGGACGCGGGAACCCTTTTAAAGAAGAACGGTATAAAAATCGGGTGCCTCGAACAGAGCGGCGGATATACCAGCGGCAACACCGTTTACGGTGAAATGCTTGAAATTTTCAAAGAGGAACTGTCCGCCGTGCAGAAGCTTTCAAGCCTTTCCGCGCAGCTCGCTTCGGCTGAATATGCAAGCCGCGAGTATAACGCGCTGTCGGCAAAAATCGAGAGCTTAAACAAATATATTTCGGCTAACGACTGCTTTAACGTGGAAGTAAAAATCAAAACCGTGCTGAACGGTCTGGGTTTTGCGGACAGGTACGGGCAGATTATCGACACTATGTCGGGCGGAGAAAAGACGAGGCTGAAGCTTGCCCGTCTTTTGCTTGAAAACCCCGATTTGCTTATTCTGGACGAGCCTACCAACCACCTCGATATTCCGACCCTTTTTTGGCTGGAAGAATATTTGCAGGCTTTTAAAGGCGCAATTTTCGTGGTCTCGCATGACAGATTTTTTCTTGACAGAGTAACAAAAAGAACGCTCGAGCTCGAAAACAAAAAGCTTTTATCCTTCGCGGGGAATTATTCCAAGTATAAGGTTTTAAAAGCCGAATACGTTGCAAGGCTTGAAAAGGAATACGAAGCACAGCAGGAGGAGCGGGCAAAGCTGCAGGACTACGTCGACAGAAATCTCGTCCGTGCAAGCACTACCAAAATGGCGCAGAGCCGCAGACGGCAGCTTGAAAAAATGGAAATTATCGAAAAGCCGTATACTCCGCCGAAGCCCCCCAAATTCAATTTCGATTACGATAACGAGCCGTATGAAAACGCGCTCGAAATAAAAAATCTGAACCTCGAGCGGGGCGGAAAAATTCTTTTAAAAGGCGCAAACCTGCTCGTTAAGCGCGGACAAAAAATTGCCGTGGTCGGCGAAAACGGAACGGGCAAAAGTACCCTTTTAAAGGAAATAATAAACGGCAACACGGCAATAACCAAGGGGAGGTTCGTGCGGTTTGCATACTTCGATCAGGAGAGCGCAAACCTCGACGGCGAAAACACCGTGCTTGCCGAGCTTTGGGAGAGGCACGTCGGCTACACCCAGACCGAAGCCCGCGCCGCGCTTGCAAGGTGCGCGCTTTACGCAGAGGACGCAGACAAAAAGGTTAAATCCCTCTCGGGCGGCGAACGCGCAAAGCTTGCGCTGTGCGTGCTGGAATGCGAGCGGGGCAACTTTCTGATAATGGACGAGCCCACGAACCACCTCGATTTACCCGCGCGCGAGGGACTGGAAAAGTCCCTGAAGGATTTCGGCGGAACGCTGGTTTTCGTTTCGCACGACAGATATTTCATATCCGCGCTCGCGGATAGTATTGCCGAAATAGAGGACGGCGAACTCAAAGTTTATAGCGGCGGGTACGAAAATTATCTTGCCGAAAAGCAGAAGGTTTCCGACGGAAAAGAGCAGGAAAAGCTCGCGGAAACGAAGAAGGCGGCGCAAACCGAGAGGGAAAACGGATAC
>JAIEAS010000103.1 GCA_029071285.1 Clostridia bacterium | reverse complement strand
ATGACTCTTGCAATTTCCGCAAAAGCAAACGAGCTGAAAGCCGCGGGCGAAAAGGTGATTAACTTCGGCGTCGGCGAGCCCGACTTCAACACCCCCGCGCACATCGTTCAGGCGGCAAAGGACGCGCTGGATAAGGGGCGCACGAAGTACGTTGCGGCGGCAGGTCTGCCCGCGCTCAAAAAATTAATCTGCAAAAAGCTGAAAGAGGAAAACCACCTCGATTACGAGCCGTCGCAGATAATAATTTCAAACGGCGCAAAGCACTCGATTTTCAACGCGCTTTTCGCAACACTCAACCCCGGTGACGAGGTGCTTATTCCCAAGCCCTATTGGCTGACCTATCCCGAGGTCGTCAAAGCTTGCGGCGGCACGCCGAGCTACATATATTCAACGCCCCGCCACGGCTACAAAATCACGGCGGCGCAGCTTGAAGCGGCAATAACCCCGCGCACGACGATGCTTATTTTCAACTCGCCCAGCAACCCCACGGGCGCGGTTTATTCCGAAAAGGAAATCCGCGCGATTGCGGAAGTTTGCCTCAAATATCACCTCACGGTCGTATCGGACGAAATTTACGAAAAGCTGATTTACGGCGGACAGACCCACTTTTCAATCGCGGAAGTTTCGCCCGAAATGAAGGAGCAGACGATTGTTATTAACGGCGTTTCAAAGTCCTTTGCAATGACGGGCTGGCGCCTCGGCTATCTCGCCTGCCCCGAAAACGTTGCAAAAGCAATAGCTTCCTTCCAGAGCCATTCCACTTCAAACGTAAACACTATGACCCAGTATGCGACGGTCGCGGCGTTCGAAGGGGATATGAAGCCCATGCACGATATGATTGCGGCTTTCGGCGAGAGGCGCAAAAAGATGCTTGAAATTTTAGACGGCATGAAGGAGCTCGGCTTAGACTACGTCAAACCCGAGGGCGCGTTCTACGTTATGCTTCTTTGCGACAACCTTTACGGCAAGAGCTATAAGGGCAAAAAAATAGGCGGCAGTATGGACGTTGCCGATATGCTTTTGCAGTACAAAAAAGTTGCCTGCACGCCGGGCATCTGCTTCGGCGACGACGACGCGGTAAGACTTTCGTACGCGCTTTCAACCGAGGATATGATTGCGGGGCTTGAAAAGATTGCGGAATTCGCCCGCGAGTGTGAGTAAAAAATTTGCGAAAATTTTTCAACAGAGTATTGAAATTTTCGGTAAAAACTGTTAATATATAGAGGAACAGGAGGATATTCAATGATTAAACTTATTTACGGACCCAAGGGCACGGGCAAAACCAAGCAGCTGATTGACTCGGCAAACACGCACGCGGAAAAGGCGAAGGGACTGAGCGTATTCATCACCGACACCAAGCGTTATCAGTACGACGTCGCGCGTAACGTCAGGTTTATCGACGTAACCGACTGGTCGGTCGCAGGCGAGGACGCGCTGTGCGGATTCGTTAAAGGAATTGCCGCAAGCAACGGCGACAACGAATATATTTACATAGACGGAATTGCGCGCATAGCGGGCAAGGACCTCAAAGATTTGGCGGGCATCTTCTATATGCTTGACAAAATCTCAAATGAAAACGGTATCGTTATTACGATAACCTGCAGCAGCGAGAAAGAACAGCTTCCCGCATTCGTTGCAAAATACGCTTAAAAGTAAATGTAAGTACGGGCGGCGTAATTGCCGTCCGTAATTGGTTTTTGAGGTAGTTATGAATTTTATCAGTACGCGGGGCGGCGAAAAGGTTACGGGCGCGCAGGCGATAGTAAAGGGACTGGCGGATAACGGCGGTCTTTTCGTGCCCGAAAAATTCCCCGCGGTGAGCCTTGAAGAAATCGAAAATATGTGCGGGCAGTCCTATCCCGAACGCGCGGCGGCGGTGCTTACAAAGCTTTTGGACGACTACGATAAAAACGAGCTGCTGTCCGCGTGCGAGCAGGCTTATTCAAGGTTCGAGGGCGACCCCGCGCCGCTCGTGAAGCTGGACGACGGCGTTTATATGCTCGAGCTTTTCCACGGTCCCACCTGCGCGTTCAAGGATATGGCGCTCACCATTCTTCCCTATCTTTTAAGGAAGGGCTGCGACCTCTGCGGCATTAAGGACGAAATTCTGATTTTAACCGCAACTTCGGGCGACACGGGCAAAGCCGCGCTCGAAGGCTTTAAGGACGCGAAGGGCGTAAAGGTCTGCGTGTTCTACCCGAACGAGGGCGTTTCGGGAATGCAGAAATTGCAGATGACCACGCAGGAGGGAGAAAACCTCAACGTGGTTGCGGTCAAGGGCAACTTCGACGACTGCCAGACCGCGGTGAAAGAAATTTTTTCAAACGCGGAATACGCAAAAATTCTTGCAAAGAAAAAGGTGCGCCTCTCTTCCGCAAACTCGATAAACTTCGGAAGGCTTGCTCCGCAGATAGCGTATTATTTTTCGGCATATGCCGACTTGCTTTCTTCCAACCAGATAACTTTGGGCGAGCAGATTGACTTCACCGTGCCGACGGGAAACTTCGGCAATATCCTCGCGGGGTATTACGCAAAGCTTATGGGCTTGCCCGTGAGAAGGCTGCACTGCGCATCGAACAGCAACAAGGTGCTGACAGACTTTTTCACTACGGGCACTTACGATATTAACCGCGAGTTTTACAGAACCACTTCGCCGTCGATGGATATTTTGATATCTTCGAATTTAGAAAGGCTGCTGTTTGAAATTTCGGGAAGGGATTCAAAGCTTACCGCTCAAAGAATGGCGGATTTGAAAGCGGACGGAAAATATACCGTAACGGACGCGGAAAAGGACAAGCTTGCGGAAATTTTCGACGCGGGCTGCGCCGACGACGACGAGTGCGTTGAGGCGATGTACGACGTGTTTATCGATACGGGCTACACAATGGACACCCACACGGGCTGCGCTATGAAGGTTGCGGTGGACTGGTTTGAAAAGAACAAAAAGGACGAAACCAAAATGGTTATCGTATCTACCGCAAACCCCTACAAATTTCCGCAGGACGTTTTATACGCGATTACCGGCAACGACGCAAAGGACAGCTTCAAATGCATAAAGCGTCTGCACGCCGCAACCGCAATGGCAGTGCCCAAACAGCTTTTATCCCTGCGCGATAAACCCGCGCGGTTTACAAAGACCTTATCCCCCGACAAACTCTTCGACGAAGTTTTAAACTTTATCGGTTAACAAGCAATGCTTGATTCGTATCTTAATTGCATTACAACTTGATTTACTAATCACAAATCAAACTTAAACAGCCCCGCGCACAAAGTGCGCGGGGCTTTGTTGTTTGGGGTGGGCACCATAATATCACCCTCACACCCGTCATTGCGAGGGAGCAACGCGACCGCGGCAATCCAGACTATATAGTTTTTTCAAGTGCTTCTCTTCTGGATTGCTTCGCTTCGCTCGCAATGACGAAAGGGGGCGCGGACGGACTGTCCGCGCCCCTTTTTGCGTTTTTGCCTTGTCATTTCGAGCGCAGTCGAGAAATAGTTATATATTTTAAACCGGAATTTTAGAAAAAATAGGGAAAAA
>JAIEAS010000102.1 GCA_029071285.1 Clostridia bacterium | reverse complement strand
TGTCAGGTAAAGGTAAAGGTTATCTTGGAATTAACAACTGGTTTGTAACAATCATTTTTGCTATCATTCCTTTCACAAGCTGGCTTTTGGGTGCAATCACTCGTATTATGAGAGGTCACATCATCGCCGGTATCCTTCAGTTGATTCCCCCCATCACTCTTTTCTTCTGGATCACCGATATCATCGGCGCATTCGCAAAGAAAGATTTGTTGCTCTTTGCTTAATTGTCAAACGAAAAGAAAAACGCGACGGAATTTCCGCCGCGTTTTTTTATTTAGGTTTGATTTGTGATTACTTAATCAAGTACGCAAGCAATTAAGATACGAGATTAAACTGAAAGTTTATCGTATACTTTGCCGTCGAGGGTTTTGAAGTAAAATGTCTTGTCCTCGTAAAGTATATAACCGTGCCCGCTGTTCTCTTTAGGAAGGGATACCGAGCCGGGGTTTAAATGCAGATAACCTGCATCCTCTTTCAGCGGAACGTGGGTGTGCCCCGTCAGATAAATATCGCCCTTTAAAAGGGGCGGCACTTCTCTGTGTCCGTGCGAGAGGTAAATATTCAGCCCGTCCGCGCACACCAAAGCGTAATCGCTGGTTATGGGGAAGGGCAGAACCATCTGGTCAACCTCGCTGTCGCAGTTGCCGCGCACGCAGATAATCTTTTCCTTTATTCCGCCCAGCATTTCGGCAACCTCTTTGGGCGCGTAGCCTGTGGGCAGAGGGTTTCTCGGTCCGTGATAGAGAATATCGCCGAGCAGTAAAAGCTTTTCCGCGCCCTCTTTTTCAAAAGCGTTCAAAAGCTGTTTGCAGTATTCCGCCGAGCCGTGTATATCCGATGCAATCAAAAATTTACTCATACGCCTATTATATCTAAAGTCCGTTCCGTTGTCAATGCTACACAAGCGGCGCAACCAGTTTGAGGAAAAATCTGTACGCGCGGCGGAGCTTTGACGGATTGTCGTGCAGTGGCGCGGAAAGGCGCAGACATTCCCAGAAGTCGCGCTCCGCATCCTCGGCTGCTTCACCGGCAAGGGCTACGCCGCACTCGTAATTGAGCTGCATCGAGCGGTAGTCGAAGTTGTACGAGCCGATATAAAGTTCGTTATCGCAGACGGTGATTTTCGAGTGCATAAAGCCGGGGGTGTACTCGTAAAATTTAACCCCGTGCTTTTCGAGCTCGGACGCCGCGGATTTGGACAGCTCGAATGCGTATTTTTTGTCGGGGATATGCGGAATTATAATCCGCACGTCGACGCCGCGCGCCGCGGCGAATGCGAGCGCGGAGGAAAGCTTTTCGCCCGCGCAGAAATAGGGGGTGGTGATATGCACGCGCTCCTTTGCGTTTTCAATTGCGTGAACGTACAAGTCCTCGCAGAAGCCCGAGTTGTGCGGCGGGCAGTCGCTGTACGCAAGGCATCTGTGCGCGCCGCCCTCGGGATAATCCATAGAGTATCTTTTTCTGAGCACGGATAAAAACATCCCCTCGAAAACCGCCGCCGCGCTGCCGTAAACCGCAACGCCCGTATCCTTCCAGTAGCCGTGCGGACTTATCATATTCGCGTATTCGTCGGCGATATTTATTCCGCCCGTAAAAGCAACCTTGCCGTCGATGGCGGCAATTTTTCTGTGGTCGCGGAAGTTCAGCCGCGAGTATGGAAGAGGGGACAGTCTGTGAAAAATTTTAACCTCGGCAACGCTTCTCAGCTTTTTCAGCTCTTTTCTGCCGCACCTGAACGCCGAACCTATGCCGTCGATAATTATCAGAATTTCCGCGCCGTTCTTTTTTGCGCGCTGCAAAGCCGAAAAAAGCTCGGCAAATACTTTTCCGCGGCTTATTATAAAATACTCTAAATACACCCGCTGTTTAGCGTTTGCGATTTCGCGGAAGAGGGCGGTGAAATAATCGCTGCCGCTTTTGAAGTACACCGCTTTGTCGTACCCGACGCCGCAACCCGCAAGGCTTTTAAGGGCGGCTCGCTCCAACCCGTTTTCGGTTTGGGCGTTTTTTATTTCAAGCATACCGTTGCGCCGTTTCCCGCCCGCCACGAAGAAATATATCACCGCACCTGCCACGGGCAGAGCCGTTACGAACAGCGCGAGCGCGCAGTTAATTTCGGGCGAGCCGCGCCGCGCGGCGATTGCCGTTACCGCGGCGAGGTTTAAAAGCCACACGCCGACGAACGTCGCCGCGACGGGCAGAAAGGACGGCAGATACAGGCATAAAAAAATGATTGCGGCCGTTTCAGCCGCAATCATAATCAGATATAAAAAATTCAATGAAAATAAAGTTTTGCGCATAACTGAAATTAATTGCGCGTCAGAGAATCATTTTCAGTACGGTCATTTTGCCCCTGTTCGCGGACGACAGATTTTCACTGCGGTCCTTGTAAATGGCAACGGGGTCGTACTCGGAAATTACTTCCTTTTCAAAGTAGTCGAGGTTGACCGCACCGTGCAGAAGCATATTTATCACCGCGTCGGAATAACCGTAAGCGTCGGACACGCTGAAATAGGTTAAATCCTTTGCAAGAATATCGTGCGCCTTTATCATCGTGTTCTGGGGAGGAATTCCCACGAGGACCACCGACTTTTTCTTTCCCGCAAGACGGGGAGGAAGGGATATAGGAAGCTTTGAACCCGCCGAATAAATCGCCGCCGCGCACATTTCGCCGCTGGTCGCGTCCATTACGTTTGAAACGAGGTCGTCGTCGGCGGTGAAGGAATAGTAAATTCCGCACTTTTTGGCTCTTTCGAGGTTTCCGGGGTTGTTGTCGATAACTATGGGTATTACCTTGTGGTACTGCAGAACCTGCGCGATAATATTACCGGTGAAATCCGAACCTACTACGGCAACTCTCTGACCCGCGGACAGATTAAGTTTATCGTAAATATTTTCGGCAATTCCCGCCGTTTCTATGCACAGCGCGTGCAGATCGTCCACCGCGTCGGGCAGTACGGCTACGTCGTTATAGTTGCACACGACGAAGTCGCGTAAAAAGCCGTCAAAGTCGCGTCCGGCAATGCGGATTTCTTCGCAGTCCTCGCTCTTGCCGCTTTTGCAGGCGATACATTTTTCACAATTTCTTGTGCCTTTAAGGTAAACTCTTTGCCCCTTTTCCAGCCCGTAACAATCTTCCCCTGCTTCGGTAATGATGCCGACGGCAAATCTGCCGATGGTTTTGGGGTATTCCGCGGCAACGTCGCCGCCGAAAAGCATTGCGTCGTAGTTGGAGATGAGGAGATGCGTAACTTTAACCTTTACCTGACCCGCTCCGACCGGAGGCGAAACGGTGTCCTGCTTAACAAGGTTTTCTACGCCTGTCAATATCCAGTTTTCCATACCGATATTATACGCTTTTACGGCGCAATTAGCAACTAAAAACGCATATAAATACACTTTGCAATATTTTCGCATTACGGTCGAAAAACAATTGACTAACCTTTATATTTGGTATATATTATTCAAGTATCAAAAGAAATCAGAAATTAGCGAGGTGAAAAGATATGAAGCCCGAAATACATCCCGATTATCACG
>JAIEAS010000101.1 GCA_029071285.1 Clostridia bacterium | reverse complement strand
TTCTTCATATAAAGAGTTAGACAATTCATTATTCTGCTCCATTTTTTTCTCCTGCTAAAATATTCGTTAAATTACTGTTTATCGTACAGTAATTATATTATATCATGAACAAAACAACAAGCAAACAGTTATGGTTCATGTCGTCAGTCACTATACTTATTGAGCATCGCTGCATAAGTTGCGTTCGTTCTTCGGGTTTTGACCACACGACAAAACAATAGAAAAGGCGTAGCTTATGCCACGCCTTAATTTATACCGCATTGTAGCAATCCCTCCGGGAACACTACGGTAAAAGTTCCGCTTTTTAACTGATTATTTGCTTATTCCGCAGGCGGAGCGGGAGGTGCAGGCGGAGGTGTCTGCTGCGTCTGGTTCGCCGTGTGTTTGTTGTGCCTAGGCTTAACGGTGTTTGAAGCCGACGGCATTATTACCTGCATAAGTTTAATCAGCCAGTTTGAAACAGGGAACGCCGCTTCAATGACCACCACGATAATGAGTATCTTTGAATAATCCCATTTAAGATAAGTCCAGCCCGTATATAGCAGCTTTTCGGTAATAGGTTTCACCGCAAATGCCGCAATACAAAGTCCCAGCATACTCAGACAAAGAATTGCTCTGTAAGCATTGAGCGGTTTACATACTCTGTATACCATTACAAGTCCCGAGAAGGTTAAAGCAATCATACACATGGGTAAATAATAATCACTGAATTCTGTGCCATGATTTATGTTTGTATCAATTACGTTTGTTAAATACATTGCCATTACGCATATAAACATCAGCAATGCACCCGAAAAAGATCGGCTCAAGACGTGAGTAATAAACTTGCCTTGTACGCGCTCTTTGTTGGGCTGCAGCGAGAGGAAGAAGGAAGGTATTGCAATTATGCAGAACTCCAGAAGCAATACGTTCTGCGGCATGAATAGGTAAGGAGCCTGCATACACAAGCAGATAATTGCAAGGAATGCTGTAAACAGCGTCTTCATAAGGAACAGTGAGGACGAGTTTTTAATGTTGTTAATAACGCGCCTGCCTTCCGCAACGACCTTGGGCATAGAGTTGAAGTTATTATCCATCAAAACTATATGGCTCACGTTTCTTGCCGCTTCACTTCCCGACGCAACCGAAATTGCACAGTCGGCTTCCTTCATAGCAAGTATATCGTTTACGCCGTCGCCCGTCATTGCTACGGTGTTGCCTTCCGCTTTGATTGACCTTACCAAAATTGCTTTTTGCTCGGGAGTTACTCGTCCGAATACCGTATACTTGTTTGCAACGTTCGAAACTTCTTTTTCGTTCAGACCTTCGAGCGAAATAAATTTATCCGCATTTTTAATTCCCGCGCGCTTTGCAACTTCGCAAACGGTAATGGGGTTATCACCCGAAATAACTTTTACGTTGACGTCGTTTTCGCCGAACCATTTTATGGTTTCGATTGCGTCCTCACGGATATTGTCGGCTATCGAAATAACCGCAATGGGTTTTAAAACCGCGGGTAGCTTTTCGCCGACGATAGGGGAGGGTGAGTGCGCAAGCACTATAACTCGGAGCCCCATCTGCGCGTACTGTTTGACTATTTTTTCAACCTTTGCGGGATATGGTTTAAGCACGAACTCGGGCGCACCCATTACGAACGTTCCCGCATCCTCGAATGTCGCCGCCGAAAGCTTTATCTTCGACGAGAAAGGTATCGTGGTTACGGGTGTTAAAATATCGTTGAAACCGAAGTGGTTGGTAAGCGCAATCGAAGTCTGGTTGTTCGAGTCAAGGGCTTTAAGCATACTGCCCATAACGTCGTTCAGCGAGTAATCGGCTACCGTGTTTAAAATTACGCAGTCGTTTACTTTCATTCTGCCGTCGGTAATCGTTCCCGTCTTGTCAAGACATAAAACGTTTACGCGCGCCAGCATTTCCAAAGAGTACATATCCTGCACAAGCGTGTGGTTCTTTGCAAGCCTTACGATACCTACCGCAAGAGCGATACTCGTAAGCAGTAGCATACCGGATGGAATCATACCGATTACTACCGTACAGGTACGCTGTATTGAAAAATTTACGTTTTCATTGAATATTCCCGCGCTGACGCTATTGATAAAGAAGTCATACAAAGCAGGGTATTTAGTAGCAAAGTTGGGATCCTGCACGCACCTATAACATACTATAAACATACCAATCGCAATAGGTATAATGAGTATAGAAATGAATTTAATTATAAGCTTGGTCGAGTTCATAAGCTCTGAATTCGGGCGCTTATATTTTTTCGCCTTCGAAGTGAGCTTTTCAAGATAAGTCGCTCTGCCTACCTTTTCAACCCTGCATTTGCCGCTGCCGCTTGAAATGAAGCTTCCCGCGTAAAGAATATCGCCGACCTGCTTTTTAATAGCGACCGATTCACCGGTCAAAAGACTTTCGTTTACTTCAACCGAGCCTTCCGCAAGGATACAGTCGGCGGGAACCTGATTTCCGAGTTCGAGAATAATTACGTCGTCCAAAACTATCTCGTTGGTAGGCGTTTCAACAACTTCGCCGTCCCGCACGACCTTGACCGTATTCACCGCCAAAATTGACAGCTTATCAATTGACAGCTTCGAACGGATTTCCTGAATAATGCCTATTACGATATTCGCGGTCGTAATAAAAATAACCAGATAGTTCGTAAATCCTTGCGTGTTTGCAATCAGAAGCGCAATACCCGCAAGCAGACACAGCAGGTTGAAGAAGGTGCAAATATTGCCGATAAAAATACTTGCGTAAGAGCGGGAGTATTTCTTGTTCGTATCGTTGAACAAAAACTGCTTAAATCTCGTCTGAACCTGCGCGGTCGAAAGTCCCTTTTTAAGGTTGGGTGAAAACCTGTCAACCTTATAATTAATGGGCTT
>JAIEAS010000100.1 GCA_029071285.1 Clostridia bacterium | reverse complement strand
GAGATAGTAAATGCCTAATATAAAGTCAGCTAAAAAGCGCGTTCTTGTTATCGAAAAGAAGACAGAAAGAAATAAGGCAATTAAATCGGAAGTCAAGACCGAAGTTAAAAAATTCCTCGCTCTTGTATCCGCAGGTGATAAAGCTGCGGCTACCGAAAAGTTCCCTTACACCTGTTCCGTAATCGACGGCGCGGTTTCCAAGGGTGTTTTAAAGAAGAACACTGCCGCTAACAAGAAATCGGGACTTGCAAAAAAGCTTAACGCTATGGCGTAAATTTCAACACAATTAAAAGCGAGCGTTTGTTGCGCTCGCTTTTTGAATATTTGCGTATCAATTTTATTATACTGTTACTACTTTTCGCTTCCGTAGTTAAATGGATATAACAGCCCCCTCCTAAGGGGCAGTTCCGGGTTCGATTCCCAGCGGGAGTACCAAGCGCCGACCTTAGCCTAATGGCTAAGGTCGGCACTTTTTATCATCGTTGGTCAGCACAGAAACCGCGCGGTTCGTGCGAGTGAAGCGACGCTTTGCGCGTACGCACAAATTCCCAGCGTAAATACAATATACGGCAGTATTAACTACAATGCACCGTATAAATCAGGGCAAACTGTCATAATCAAAATCTGTACGGCGGTCGCAATATTTAAAATAAAATGCCCTATCATAAACGGCAACGGATTTTTGTTTTTCTGATACCAAAAGCAAATAAGTATTGTAAGCGGTAAAAAAGATATAAATCTATACAGAATAAATATCCCGTCAGGCAAAAAAGGAATAAAACTGTGCTGAACGGCATAGAAAAACGCCGCAAGTGAAGCGTTTACCCACTTATTGCCCGCAGTTGAATTTATAGCATAACCCAAATAAAGTCCGTCTTCCGCAAGCGTTGTTGACAGCGGCAATAACAGCAATACTATTATTGCAAGCCATAGCGGAATTGGCTCCACCATTGTTTTATCAAGATACGGAAAAGCGCCGTAACAAATCAAGCCCGCGAGATACAATCCGCACATTCCGACAGCTATCGTTAAAAAAACAATTAAAACTGCGTTACCCGCTCTTGTTTTGCCTTTTTCATAATTGAGTAATCGAAGATACGTAATCCCTTTTCTGCGGGTAAAAATATATAGAATTGCAATCGTTATCAAATTGCAAATAATTGCAACTGTAGTCCACCATTTACTTACAGACGAATAGGCTAGCTTTGAAATTGCCGAAATCAGTAAAAACGCCGCTAAAAACAGTACGCACCTTAAAGGCAGTAAAAACGGAAAGTCTTTCTTCTTTTCCATCATTTGCTCCTTACAATATCTACAATCCATTCGGGACTTGGCGCGGGCATTTCAGGATTGCGTGCGATATTTTCAGCTATTCCCTGAATAGCCATAAAAAACGCCGTTGCCAAAGCAAGAGGATTACCCGAGCGTATACTCCCGTCCTTTTGCCCTTGCATAATAACGTTTACAGAATACTCAATATCTTTTTGCCTCATCAAAAAATTACACGCCTGTGCTGACAGCGCTTCATTGTACTGCGCTCTGTTCATCAAAACAAATAATTTTGCCGCGAAAGGCTCTTTCGTTATATAGTTTAATATCGTTTCCGCAGTGTGCTCAAAAAAGCTTAAAGGCGCCTCGTCTTTCAGCTCAAAAATTTTATCTTTTCCTTCGGCTGCAATTTGCAATAAGGTAAGATACAATTTTTCTTTTGTTTCAAAGTAATGAAAAAGCAGCCCCTCGCTCATACCGACAGCGTCTGCAATTTCCGCTGTTCTCGTTGCAGAATAGCCTTTACGGATAAACAAGTCTAAACCTGCATTTAAAATTTCTTGCCGCCTTTTCTCTTTTTGCTCTGCTCTCTTCATTTTAAATTCCTTTGACTGAAATAATGAATAATAAATTTTGTTGAGTAAATACTCAATAAAAGTATAACAAATAGAATAACAGAAGTCAATAAAATTTAATAAATAACCCGCCGCAGGCAAAGTCTGCGGCGGGTTTATCTTTCTAATTATTAAATTACATAATTTACACTATTCCGTGCGCCATCATTGCGGTTGCAACTTTTAAAAATCCTGCAATATTCGCACCCATAACGTAGTTGCCCTCGTAGCCGTATTCTTTAGCGGCATTTTCCATATTGTGATAAATGCTTACCATAATATTTTTGAGTTTTGCATCGACCTCTTCAAACGACCAGAACATTCTGCCCGAGGACTGCGCCATTTCGAGTGCGGACGTTGCAACGCCGCCTGCATTTGCCGCCTTTGCCGGAAGGAACACAACGCCGTTCTTTTGGAATACTTCAATCGCTTCCAGTGTTGAAGGCATATTTGCACCCTCTGCCACGTATTTTACACCGTTTTTAACAAGCGTTTTCGCACTTTCAGCGTTTATTTCATTCTGAGTTGCGCAAGGAAGCGCAATATCGCAAGGTATTGTCCAGATACCGCTGCAACCTTCCTTGTAAGTTGCACCTTTTACCATCTGCGCATACTCCTTAATTCTTCCGCGCTTAACTTCCTTTATATCCTTTACAACGTCAAGTTTAATGCCGTCGGGATCGTAAATATAGCCGTTGGAGTCGTACATTGCAACTACTTTCGCTCCAAGACTTTGCGCCTTTTCGCAAGCGTAAATAGCTACGTTGCCCGAACCCGAGATTATAACGGTTTTACCCTTGAAACTGTCTCCGCGCGCTTTCAGCGCTTCTTCCGTAATATAAACAAGTCCGTAACCGGTCGCCTCAGTTCTTACAAGGCTGCCGCCGTAAGTAAGCCCTCTGCCCGTCAGAACGCCGACGTGCTCGTTGCGTATTCTTTTATACTGACCAAACAAATAACCAATTTCTCTGCCGCCGACGCCGATATCACCGGCAGGAACGTCCGTATCTGCGCCGATATGACGGCACAGCTCGGTCATAAAGCTTTGGCAGAAGTTCATAATTTCATTATCGGACTTACCCTTGGGGTCGAAGTCCGAACCACCCTTACCGCCGCCGATAGGAAGTCCTGTAAGGCTGTTCTTTAAAATCTGCTCTAAGCCGAGAAACTTTATTATAGAAAGGTTTACGGAAGGATGAAAACGAAGTCCGCCCTTATAAGGACCTATTGCGCTGTTAAACTGAACGCGGTAGCCTTTATTTACGTGAACTTTGCCCTTGTCGTCTACCCAGGGAACTCTGAACATAACCACTCTTTCAGGCTCAACAAACCGTTCCAAGAGACCCGCAGCCTCGTATTCGGGGTGCTTTTCAACCACGGGCGCAAGCGTCGTCAGAATTTCGGTTGCGGCCTGATGAAATTCGGGCTCGTTAGGATTATTCTTTTTCAAATTTTCAAGAACCTGCTCTACATACTTCATATTTATTCTCCTTTAATGCCGTCAGGCAGAAATTTCAGTTATTAAAATATACTTTGTCGGCAGTTTTATAAAAAACGCTTTCAAGTTCTTTTTCCGTAAATAAAGCCGAGTTTATTATATAATCGGTCAAATGCCTGTA
Source organism: Clostridia bacterium (assembly GCA_029071285.1). Classification (GTDB taxonomy): domain Bacteria; phylum Bacillota; class Clostridia; order Christensenellales; family Borkfalkiaceae; genus Coproplasma. Next base: position 1,079 of record JAIEAS010000100.1, on the reverse strand, counting down.
GCTGTCCCTCGCAAGAGTGCACGGCATATCCGTACCGAACATAAGCCGCTCCGCCCCTACGATTGCCTTTGCCGTTTTTAAATGCCCGACAGCTGCAGGATACGGATATTTTTCGGGTTTTTGATTAGCAGCAAGCGCAGCAATATCAAAGTAAACGTTATCACACTGCAATTTTCCAAGTGCTTGCTTTAATAATTCGCCGTCGTCTTTCTGCGGCGCAAGCAAATGGCAAATTACGAACGTTACGTCAGGAAACTTTTTAACCACCGAGGACAACGCATCCACCTGCCAGCACGGACTTTGCGGTCTTCCGATGTCAAGAACGACCGTCAGTCCCTTTTCACGGGCGTGAGCAAAGCAATCGTTCATAACTTTACCATCGAGATAAAACCTACGGTTAGTCATAAGTCCCGAACCGTCAGACAATTCAAACTTCACCGCTTTGAATTTAAGTTCGTCAAAAAGATGTCTACGGATTTCCTCCGCTTTAACGCAAAACGGATCGTACGTTGCTGCGCCGATAAAGCGGTCGGGGTATTTCTGAATTGCCGCATAGGAGTATTCGTTGTGGAAGCCCAACCAGTTACCCTGGAGCAATACGGCTTTGTCAACGCCGTTTTCGTCCATAACTTTTATCAGTGCTTCGGGTGATACGCCCGTATCCCCCATTTCCGGCGGAAACATCTGAATTATTTCACCTGTCGCATACTGCGCCTTACCGCCGCCCACAGGGCGCAATTCCCCGCGCGAAGTAAAGCCCGCAACAAACGGCGCAACGTGCGCATGCGCGTCAATAATTTTCATCTGCACCCCCGTTTGTTAGTATAATTAATGACACTTTAAATGTCAATAAAATATTTTATTACGGTAAAAATTCTTGATTTTTATCATCCGACTGAAAATTTTTTATATAAAATAAGGGCGTAAACTAAAATTTACACCCTTATTGGCGCAGAGAGAGGGATTCGAACCCCCGTACAGTTGCCCGTAACACGATTTCGAGTCGTGCGCGTTCGACCACTCCGCCATCTCTGCAAAAACAAGGTCGAATTGAATTATTTAACATAATTATAATATTA
>JAIEAS010000010.1 GCA_029071285.1 Clostridia bacterium | reverse complement strand
ACCCAGGTTTCTCGGGTATGTATGGCTTAATGTTGTTTGCATTTTGCGCTTTTTTATCTTCTGCTATTGCGGTAATAGTTAGCTTGACAAATGGATTAAAGTTTATTCCCGACGGTTTAGGGTTTTTAATGGGGATTTCCCTTCCGACACTAATTATTAGTATAATTTTGTTTATTGCGTTGTATGGTTCAAAGCAAGGAATTTTCAAAATTAATAAAGATTGCTGTACATTGAACTCTAAAATTAAGGGTGAAGCAATAAGTATAAAGATTAATAACACGGACATACAGCGTATTGAAATCGTAGATTTCAGCAAAACGCACAGAGCAGTATGTATTGTTCTTATTGACGGAATTGGTACTTATGGTAAAACGGTTTTTACAAGAAAAGGCGAATATATAAAATTGCGCTACACAAAAAGGCGCTTGAAAAAAATACAGGAATTTTTACCTGATAAAATAGTTTGTCATTCATATAGTAATCCTTTTGAGATTAGTTTTAGATGACGTAAGGCATTCTTATGGAAATCTGGAAAATAGTATTAATCGCCGTGTGCGCGGCGGTTGCATTTATTGTTTTACTGCTGTTATTATTTGCGGTTATAGTCGATAAAATTGCGTTCGGCAAACGCGCGGATAAAAACCCGCTTTTGAAATATTTTACCTCCAAAGACTTCGGTTTGTCTTGCGAGCCCGTAAGCATAAACGACGCCAAAACGACTCTGCACGGCTATATATACAAAAAGCAGGTTACAAGCAACAAGCTTATAATTTTCTGTCACGGAATGGGACCGGGGCATATCGCCTACACGACCGAGGTTAATTATTTCTGCAGCTGCGGTTATACCGTGATTGCAGTCGATTACCGCGGTTGCAACTTTTCGGACGGCAAAAATATCAGGGGAATGTATTCGGGCGTCCGCGGCGTTAAGGCGGCGATAGATTTTGCACGCGGAAACGATAAGCTGTAAGAGCTTGAAATTTACCTCGTCGGGCACAGCTGGGGCGGTTATTCTGCGCTGTGCGCTTCCGCCGAAAGAAAGGTCTGCGGAGTGGTTGCAATGGGTGCGCCCGACACGCCTTCAAGGACGATAGCGGCAGGCGCGTTGCGTTTTATCGGCAAACCGCTTGCGCAAACGTTAAGACCTTTTCTGTGCCTTATAAACGCTTTTAAATTCGGTCGCGGAGGGAATTTGTCCGCCGCAAAGTGCGCGGGCAAAAACGGCGTTAAAACACTGTTAATCCACGGCGGAAGCGATAATATCGTAGCTAGGGGCAACGCGGCAATTAACAATGCTAAAGGCGAAAATATAACCAAATATATTGCAGACGGCAAGGGGCATAATCCTTATAACACGGTTGAAGCGCAAAGCCTTCTGGACGAGCTTTCCGAAAAGCTTATGACGATAAAGAGCGAAGAAGATAAAAAGTATTTTAAAACTTTCGATTTCACAGCCGCAACGCAGGAAGACGAAGAGGTTATGAAGCTTATTTCCGATTTCATAGGCTGAATACGGGCGGTGGCGAAAATAGCCGAATTTTAATTGACATACGGAAGTTATTGCATTATACTTTAAACAGACGGAACTTATCAGAGTTCGTATTATTGATTGAGCAGGGCGCAAGCCACAGGGCTCAAATTTTATAAGTTTAATAAAGCCTTTAAGGGCGTCGCTTGTGAAACGGTCAATAAGAGTAGTAAAAGTATTTGCTATATAGACTCTGCCAAAGTCCAAACCAAGAATAACGTTTATATATGCGAGTTGAAGCATATTTCAGTTTGTAAGACGGCTTTAAAAATAAAAAGCCGCCTTTCGTTTTTACATAAAGGATAAGAATATGAACAAACCCGATCAAAGCCGCGCGCCGTTATACGAGGCGTTGGAAGAGTTCAGAAAAAAGAGAATAGTACCCTTTGACGTCCCCGGTCACAAACGCGGCAGGGGCAATCCTCAGCTTGTCGAGCTTTTGGGCGAAAAGTGCGTGGGACTGGACGTCAATTCCATGAAGCCGCTTGACGATTTGTGTCATCCGTCATCGGTTATCCGCGACGCGGAAATGCTTGCTGCCGAGGCTTTCGGCGCGGCGTATTCTTTCTTTATGGTGGGCGGAACTACTTCCGCGGTGCAGAGTATGATTATGTCGGTCTGCAAGTCGGGCGATAAAATCATTATGCCGCGCAACGTCCACAAGAGCGCGATAAACGCGCTGATTTTATGCGGCGCAGTTCCCGTCTACGTCAATCCCGAGGTGGACGAAAAACTGGGCATATCCCTCGGAATGCAGCCCGAACAGCTCAAAAAGGCGGTGGAGGACAACCCCGACGCGGTCGCGGTTTTAGTCAACAACCCCACTTATTACGGAATCTGTTCCGACCTCAAATCGATAGTTAAAATCGCTCACTCGCACAATATGAAAGTGCTGGTAGACGAGGCGCACGGCACGCACTTTTATTTCAGCGAAAGTCTGCCCGTATCGGGTATGGAAGCAGGCGCGGATATGTCGGCGGTTTCGATGCATAAGTCGGGCGGAAGTTTAACCCAAAGCTCGCTTCTTTTACTGAACAAGACTATGAACGCCGACTACGTTCGGCAGATAATAAATTTAACGCAGACCACCAGCGCTTCCTATCTTTTAATGGCGAGCCTCGATATAAGCCGAAGGAACCTTGCGCTGAAGGGCGGCGAGTACTTCAAAAGGGTTACCGATATGGCGGAATACGCCCGCTCGGAAATCAACGCGGTCGGCGATTATTACGCCTACGGCAAGGAGCTTATAAACGGAACCTCGGTATACGACTTTGACGTAACCAAGCTTGCGGTCTACACGCGCGATCTGGGACTTGCGGGAATCGAGGTTTACGATATCCTCAGGGACGAGTACGACATTCAGATTGAGTTCGGCGATATTTGCAATATTTTAGCTTACGTTTCAATCGGCGACAGATTTCAGGATATCGAAAGGCTCGTCGGCGCGCTGTACGATTTGAAGAGGCTGTACAAGCGCGATAAGACGGGTATGCTATCGGCGGAATACATTGCACCCAAAGTTGCGGTTGCACCCATTAAGGCGTTTTACGCGGACAAGGTATCTCTTCCGATACGCGCAACGGCGGGCAAAATCTGCGCCGAGTTCGTAATGTGTTATCCCCCCGGAATTCCCATTCTTGCGCCGGGCGAGCTTATCACTAACGAAATTATCGAATACATTCTCTACGCAAAAGCCAAGGGCTGCAAAATGCAGGGTACCGAGGATTTCGAAGTGGAGAGACTGAACGTTTTAAAATAGAAACAGGAGAAACACGACTATGGAAATGTGGTTTTCGGACATACACACCCCGAACATTAAGCTTTCAATCAGAGTAAAAAAACAGCTCTTTTCCGAGCACAGTGATATTCAGCAGGTGGACGTTTTCGACAGCGAGGATCTGGGCAGATTTATAACCCTCGACGGCGAGGTGGTCTTTTCCGAAAAGGACGAGTTTATCTATGACGAAATGGTAGCGCACGTTCCCATGGCGGTTCACCCCAACGTCAAAAAGGTACTC
>JAIEAS010000001.1 GCA_029071285.1 Clostridia bacterium | reverse complement strand
AGTAAAGACAGTAACCGTCCGCGGAGTGCGGATGGTTATTTTTTTAAAATTTTTAAAAAAACAGTTGACAGAATAAAATTACGGTGCTATATTAGTATCAACTTATGAATATATATTCATATATTAATAAAGGAGACGGTAATGATTACCTGCGATAACGAAAACGAACACGCGGCAAGAGTCAGGGCGGCAAAGGAAAGTATGCCGACCGAGGACAGACTTATTGAAATGGGCGCAAGGTTCAAGATTATTTCCGAGCCCTCGCGCCTCAAAATTCTTTTAGCACTGTCGGGCGGCGAGCTGTGCGTGGAGCATATAACCGAGGCGGTCGGCGGCAACCAGAGCGCGGTTTCGCACCAGCTTAAAATTTTAAAGGACAACAAAATAGTCAAGGGGCGCAGAGACGGTAAAAACGTTTTGTACTCGGTGTCCGACTGGCACGTTCTGACTATGATAGGAGCCGCAAAGGAGCATCTGGACTGCAATGAATAACGTGATTAAAATTTGCGGGCTCGACTGCGCGAACTGTGCGCGCGAGCTCGAAGAGGAAATTTCAAAGATTAAGGGCGTTGAAAACGCTTCGGTGGATTTCGTCGCGCAAAAGGTGCGTGTTGACTGCGACAGCGAAACGCTTGAAAAAGTAAAGGACTGCTGCAATCACTTTGAGGAAGTCAAAGTTGTAGAGGAAGAAACGCAGAGCGTCGGCGGCGAAAAAATCAAGATAAAGGGACTTTGTTGCGCGAATTGCGCGAGGGAGCTCGAAGAGGAGCTGAACAAGATAGAGGGCGTGAGCGCGGTCGTGGACTTTATGAATATGACCGTCGTGCTGAACGCAACGCCCGAGGGCAGAAAAAAGGCGGTTTACGCGATAACCCACTTCGAGGACGTAAAAATCGTTGAGGAGCACACCAAAAAGAGCTTCGCGCGCGAAAAGCTTGCGGATATATTGTGCATAGTAATTTCCGTGCTGTTTTTCGTGCCCGCGTTCGTTCTCGATTTAACGGGCGTAGCCGAAAGCAGTCTTGCGCTGAGAATTACGACTTATATATTCTTCGGAATTGCCTATCTTTCAGTGGGCTACAAAGTGCTTTGGCTGACCGCGAAAAATATCATAAAGGGCAAAATCTTCGACGAAAACTTTTTGATGACCATTGCCTCAATCGGCGCGATAGTCCTCGGAATTTTCGAGGGAGAGGGCTTTGCCGAGGGCGTTGCCGTAATGCTTTTGTATCAGATAGGCGAGCTTTTGCAGGCGGCTGCCGTCGGTTCGTCCCGCGGTTCGATTGCCGCGCTTATGAATTTAAAG